>JALVZH010000346.1 GCA_027022105.1 Bacteroidales bacterium
GCACTGTAAACAAACTTATCCGGACGCTGCAGATAAAGAATGCCCGATAATTCCATGCGAAAATCGAACAAATCGGTGGGATAAACAGCGGCTAAAGCCATACGCAATTCCGTCGAATTAACCGTTCCAACCAATTCTTCACCTTTGGGATGCAACACGCCATTGGGATCTCTAAAAGCATTTTCATACTTGTAGAGCACGTGGCCTTTTTCATTATGATCCCAAATACCAATGTTATAATGTACACTAAAGGTACGATCGGGAAAGTATGGATCCACATAAAATGAGACGGCGCTTAAAAAACCGAATTCAAAAGCACCGCTGGCAAATTCCGTAAACGGATAATTGTGTTTTTCACCGGTTGGAATGCGAAAACTAGTTAACAACGCCCCGCGAAAAAATCCACTTCCAAAGGCAAAGTCACCTGCCCGAAAGGTAAGATAAAGATCATCCGGCAAATTGTATTCATTGCTGTAATGCGTATCCTGATAGACCCGAATGCCCAAAGAAGCATCAAAATGATCGGCAATCCCGTAAGTAAAGACCGTATTCCCGGCAACCAGCCAATAGTTTACCGCTTTAAAACTCTGCGGTTTAAGGTTACCGATAAAATCCCCAACTTTCGTAAAAAAATTCATTTCATTGTACATAAACAACCGGCCGGGATCCACGGTTTTACCCGTCTGCGTGTAAAACAAAGTACGGTCGGCATTTTGTAACTGGGCGAAAGCTGGCAATATCACAAGCAGGGTGATACCGAGTGCAAAAAGAATTCGTTTTTTCATGACAAACTCCCAAATCAGATAGGTGAATGGTTTCTGATTTGTAATTATTTAAAGATAGATAAAATTTTTTTAATTTTCAATAATTTACATAAGATCGTAATATTTGAAATTAATATCAACTTAAAAATCGTTTTTATTTTTAACCGGTTTAAATAATTTGACAACCTTTTTAACGATAATAGTTAACCCGCGAGGCCAGCACAAAAACATTGGCAATAATCGCCAAATCCCTGAAAATCCCAACTAGTTTCGTAAAGATGTCCTGAATACTACCCGAAACAATAATAGTATCTCCTGGTTGTAGCGGAGGAATTTGGCTGCTGTCGCCTGTCTTTAGAAATTTTTCCAGGTTTACTTTTAAAACCTGTTGATTCTTCCGTACAATGCGTACATCACTCAGTCTAGCCGTACTTAACGGACCTCCTGCCGATGAGATCAGGTCGATCAAAGTATAGGAGCTGGGTACGCTGTAAATTCCTGGTTTTAAAACATGGCCCCACAGATTCACTGTAACCAATAAAACATCACCACTGCCTAAAATGTATTGTGCTGCCGGATTTATCTGCTGCCTGGCCCTTTGCTGCCCTTGAAATAGTTTGCCGTAATCCTGACTATGAGCTGTAGTGATTAGTAACATTACAAAAATTACCAAATAGAAACGTACTAATTGCTTCATCAATTACCCCACATTACATCAAATATTTTCCAATTTGATTCCGAACCTTCAAAATATTGATGCACAACATCTTCCCGGCCCACACAATCCACTCTCCAGCGGTACTTCCCGTTAGGGAAGATGGTTGTCAAAGAATCACCTTGCAAATGAAAGCTTTGATGGGCAGATCCATACTCCGTTCCTACATATCTAATATAGGATAAAATGTGCACATCTTTAGAATAAAAT
>JALVZH010000347.1 GCA_027022105.1 Bacteroidales bacterium
CGTTTTGGAAACCATGCCCGACGGTTACGGTTTTTTACGCTCGTCCGATTACAATTACCTGAACTCGCCCGACGATATTTATGTTTCGCTTTCGCAGGTTAAACTGTTCGGGTTGAAAACGGGGGATACCGTAAAAGGAACCATCAGACCGCCCAAAGAGGGAGAAAAATATTTTCCGTTGATTAAAATTATTTCCATTAACGGAAAATCGCCTGAAGAGATTCGCGACAGGATTCCTTTCGATTATCTGACACCGCTGTTCCCCAAAACCAAGTTTAAACTGACCGGACATCCGCAGGAATCTATTTCCACAAGGATTATGGATATGTTCGCCCCCATTGGTAAAGGTCAGCGCGGTTTGATTGTTTCGCAACCCAAAACGGGAAAAACAGTGCTGTTAAAAGAGGTGGCCAATGCCATTGCATACAACCATCCCGAGGTTTACCTTATTATATTACTTATCGACGAACGTCCGGAGGAGGTAACCGATATGGCGAGAAGCGTAAAAGCCGAAGTAATTGCTTCCACTTTTGACGAGCCTGCGGAAAAGCATGTAAAAATAGCCAATCTGGTACTGGAAAAAGCCAAAAGGTTGACGGAAAGCGGCCATGATGTGGTTATACTTCTTGATTCAATCACCCGACTGGCACGGGCATACAATACCATTTCTCCGGCATCGGGCAAGGTGCTTTCGGGTGGTGTTGAGGCCAATGCACTCCAAAAACCCAAACGTTTCTTCGGTGCTGCACGACAAATCGAAGACGGAGGTTCGCTTACAATACTGGCTACCGCACTCACCGACACCGGATCAAAAATGGACGAGGTTATTTTTGAAGAGTTTAAAGGTACCGGAAACATGGAACTGCAGCTCGACAGAAAATTATCGAACAAAAGGATATTCCCTGCAATCGATATTGTGGCCTCCAGTACCCGTAGAGAAGACCTGCTGCTTGACAAAGACATGCTTCAACGCATTTGGATTCTCAGAAACCATTTGGCCGACATGACACCTATTGAGGCCATGGAATTTCTGAAAGACAAAATGAAATTCACCAAAACAAATGAGGAGTTTCTTATCTCTATGAACAGTTAGGTAAATAAACCGGTTCTGTTTTATTTTAAAAAGCCGTCCTTTGGGCGGTTTTTTTATTTTAAACTTGTTTAAAGTCTAAACATTTGATAAATTATAAAATATTGAAAACCAGAAAAGTGAATATCTTTTTTTAATAAACCCACCCCTCCCCCTCCAAGGAGGGGAATAATGGAATTCATTTTCTGGTTTTCAATATTTTATATTCCTTTTCACCATGTTAACTTTAAACAACTTCTTTAATAGAACTCGTTTAAAAAATTCTAAATTAACAGGAATTGCTTTTTTGTAAAATTCTTTTCAACTATCTTTGCAAGAAGCAAATGGTTAAAAAGAATGAAAAACACATTGAAGTTTCCGTTTATTTTACGCGCAACTGTTATTCTTCTTTTTATATGGTTGCTTTATTATATGCTTACTGAATTTCGCAACTATCTGTATCCCTTAACATTAGGAATACTCTTTGCCTACCTGCTTTATCCGCTTGCCAGCCGTTTCGAGGCAATTAAAGTTCCGAGGATTTTTGCGAATATCTTCAGTATATTAATCGGATTGGGAATTTTGTACGGGCTGATTTTTCTGCTTTACAAACAATTCGGGCTGTTCCTCGCCGACGTACCCAATATTAAAGAGACGGCATCGCACAATGCCAATGTCATTTTTGCCGATATCGAAAATACTTTCGGTATAGAAACCGGTGAAGTAAAACAGCAGGTAAAGGAATTTATTACCAACATGCTCTCTTTCAACAACGGAGCCGGTTTTAAAACTACTTTCGGAGCCACATTCAACACATTGTTCAGCATTTTTATCATGCCGGTTTATATTTTCTTTCTGCTTTTTTACAGGAATAAATTTTATGAATTTACACTGATGCTGGTTCCCGAAAAGAGACACAAATCTGCCGAAAAAATCATTAAAGAAATCAATCAGGTTACCATTCATTATATGCGGGGTATGGTAACGGTTGTAGCCATTTTAATTGTAATTAACACCCTGGGATTTACCATTATCGGCCTGAACCATCCGCTTTTTCTCGGGCTTATGGCCGCTCTGATGAACTTTATACCCTATTACGGAACAATATTGGGTTATACTTTCCCCATGGTATTTGCCATATTCACTATGGATTCTCCCTCCTATGCCTTTTTTGTTTTAATTCAGTTTATTATTGTTCAGTTTACCGAAAACAATATACTTACGCCCAATATTGTGGGAGCACATGTAAACATAAATCCTTTTATGATTATTCTGAGTATCACCCTCGGAGGATTTGTCTGGGGATTGCCCGGCATGTTTATAGCCATTCCGGTAATAACCGCATTCAGGGTAATCGGTGAAAACGTGGAAGAGATGAAAGCACTGGGCTACCTGCTGGGGCCGTACGGAGCCGAAGAACACACAATAACAGCAAAAAAAATAAAACGTTTTTTTAAAGGAAAATCAAAAGGAAAATAGATATGTTACGACACGTAGTAATGATGAAATTTAACGGTAAAGAACCTCTGGAAACCATATCGGTTACCGTTAAAGAAAAACTGGAAGCATTGACCGCCAGTATTCCGGAACTGAAAAACATGGAAGTAGGACTTAATGTAAACACAAAACCCTCGGCACACGACCTGGTTCTGATTGCCGATTTCGACGATGAAGAGGGCCTGAATGCATACAGAGTTCATCCCGAACATGTTAAGATACTTGAAATAATGAAGGAAACAGTGGAAAAAACCGCTGTTGTGGATTATTATTATTAAACTTGTTTAAAGTCTTAACATTTGATAAATTATAAAATATTGAAAACCAAAAAAGTGAATATCTTTTTTTAATAAACCCACCCCTGCCTCCCGACGTAAAGTCGGGACAGGCTCTCCAAGGAGGGGAATAATGGAATTCATTTTCTGGTTTTCAATATTTTATACTCATTGTCATCACGTTAACTTTAAACAACTTCATTGATTAATACCATAGATATAACTCATTATTAAAATTTTTAAAAAAAAAACTTGACAATTTTAAAATAATATTTACTTTTGCAAGTAAATACTTACTTACGTTATTTGAAATGGAAAGGTACAATCAATACAGGATGGGGCTCGATGTGGGATCAACTACGGCAAAGATTGTTGTTATTGATGCCAAAGAGGAGGTTGTTTACAGTAATTATGTGAGACATAACACAAAAATAACCGGAACAGTAATAAATCTTCTTAAACAGGCGAAAGCAGTAATAAGCGACGGAAAATTTAATATTTCCATTACCGGTTCGGCAGGTTACGGTTTATGCGAAAAGCTGGATATTCCTTTTGTACAGGAGGTAATTGCAACATCAGTATTGGTCAGACACAAATATCCAGGAGTAAAAACCCTTATTGATATCGGAGGCGAGGATTCCAAGATGATATTTTTCAGCGAGAATCGTGCGCCGGACATCAGAATGAACGGAAGTTGTGCCGGGGGTACGGGTGCATTTATTGATCAAATTGCATCTTTGCTCAATGTTTCGGGAGACGAACTGAACGATCTTGCCAAAAAGCATACCCGTATTTATCCTATTGCCTCAAGGTGCGGTGTTTTTGCAAAAACCGATATTCAAAACCTGTTGAGCCGCAAAATACCTGCATCCGACATTGCTATTTCCACTTTCCAGGCAGTGGTTGTACAAACGCTCAATACATTGGCACGTGGTTTTGATATCAATTCGAAGGTACTGTTTGTGGGTGGCCCTTTTAACTTTTTAAGTGAATTAAAGAGGCTCTTCATCAGCAATTTAAAACTCAAAGAGGAAGATGTTGCCAAAACAGAGTATGGACTTTATTTTCCCGCCTACGGAACAGCTCTTTCCAATGATGAGGAGGGAAAAACATTTGATATTGACACTTTAATAAACAAAATAGAGGAATCGGCCAAAAACGTTACGGTTAAAAACAGGTTAAATCCGCTGTTCAAAGATAAAGAGGAGGCGCTGCAATGGACAGCCGGAAAAGATAAGATGAAAATAAAACGTACCGAACTTGAAGATTATTCAGGCGATATTTGCTTTATGGGGATTGATTCGGGCTCTACCACAAGCAAGATAGCTATTATTGGTGAAAATAAAGAGCTGTTGTTTAAATATTATGCAAACAATCAGGGCAATCCCGTTCAGGTTGTCCAAAAAGGATTAGAACTTTTTGAAGAAGAAATGCAGAAACAGCGTCCGCTCAGGCCGCTTAAAATAATGCACGCCACATCAACGGGTTACGGTGAGGATTTAATAAAAGCAGCTTTCGGGTTACCCAAAGGCATTGTGGAAACCATTGCACACTATACTGCCGCACACGACCTTGACCCCGAGGTATCATTCATTATGGATATCGGAGGGCAGGATATGAAGGCAATATTTATTGATAACGGTGTAATTAACCGCATTGAATTAAACGAAAGTTGTTCTTCGGGTTGCGGCTCATTTATCCAGACTTTTGGCAATACACTTGGCTTTACCGTCGGCGATTTTGCCACCAAAGCACTGAATGCAATGAACCCTGTTGATTTGGGCACCCGCTGTACAGTATTCATGAATTCAAAAGTAAAACAGTCGCAGCGCGAAAATGCAACGGTAGAGGATATTTCTGCGGGATTGGCTGTTTCGGTAATAAAAAATGCACTTTACAAAGTTTTAAAGCTTCGCGATGTTGAGGAATTGGGCGATCATATTGTTGTGCAAGGGGGCACATTTAAAAATCCTGCCGTTCACCGGGCGCTGGAGGTACTCACAAAAAAGAAAGTGATGTGTACCGATATGCCCGAAATGATGGGAGCATACGGAGCAGCATTGTTCTCATTAAAAGAATACAAAAAAGCAATTTTAACGGGAACACAATTTAAAGAAATAAAAACTTTGCAAGGCGAAAGCAACTACACTACCAAATCATTGCATTGCAAGGGTTGTGTAAACAATTGCAGCATTACCAAATTTATTTTCGACAACAAGAATGTATATTATTCGGGCAATAAGTGCGAATCCGTTTTTTCCAATTCGGGAGAGAAAAAGGCCGGAGGATTTAACATGCCCGATTACAAATACCATCTGCTTTTTGACAGGCCTCTTTCGGAAAATAATTCCGGACAAAAACCAAAACTCATGATTGGCATTCCGCGCGTATTGAACATGTACGAGAATTATCCTTTTTGGAATAAATTATTAACGTCACTGGGGTTCGAGGTGGTTTTGTCCGACGAATCCAACGACAGGCTTTACGAAAACGGTCAGGGCACCATCATGTCTGACAATGTTTGTTTCCCTGCAAAGCTGGTACACGGACATATCCTTTCGCTGGCCGAAAAGAAACCTGACCGTATTCTATACCCCATGGAATTTTTCCAGAAAAACGAATTTAAGCAGGCCGATAACTCATACATGTGTCCCATTGTCAGCGGATATGCCGACGTAATCCGTAACAGCATAGACCCATTGAAGAAATTCAACATTCCCGTGGACAGTCCCGTCATTAATTACAACGACGAAAAGCTGCTTATGGCTGCCTGCTACGATTTTGTCAAACCTTTGGGAATAAAGAAAAAGCAATTTATTACTGCATTCCGCAAAGCAATAAAAGAGCAGGAAGCCTTTAAGGATGCCATTCGTAAAAAAGGAGATGAAATCATTGCAAAGGTTAAAGGAAACAAAGAAGGTAAAATAGCTGTTGTATTGGCAGGCAGGCCTTATCACAGCGACCCGCTCATTAACCATAAAATACCTTCCATTCTGACCAACCTCGGGGTTGATGTACTAACGGAAGATGCAGTTCCCATGGCAAAGAAACAGGATTTCAGCCACCTGCAGGTTATCAGCCAATGGTCTTATCCCAACCAGATTTATAATGCCGCTCAATGGGTTGCAGAACAGGGAGATGAGTTTCAGTTTATACAATTTAATTCGTTCGGCTGTGGCCCCGATGCCATTTCCATAGATGAAGCCGCAGAGATATTGCGCACCGGAAACAAAATACACACCGTCATCAAAATAGACGATATCAACAGCATCGGATCAGTAAAACTCAGGCTGCGTTCCATGCTTGAGTCGTTAAGGCTAAGGGAAACAGAGCAGAACACTTTATTAAAAGAAAGAATTAACACTCCGTCTTTTACCGAAAGTGACAAAGAGCGGGTAATTATTGCACCGCACTTTTCAGATTTTTATTCACCGTTTTTACCTGCACTTTTTGAACTGGCAGGATACAAATACGTAAATCTTCCACCGGCATCAAAAGCCTCTGTGGAATACGGATTAAAATACGCCAACAACGAGATATGCTATCCTGCAACCATTGTGGTGGGCGATGTAATTCACGCATTGAAATCGGGGAAATACGACAGGAACAAGATAGCAGTGGGCATTACTCAAACAGGAGGACAATGCAGAGCTACCTCTTATCTGTCGTTGATTAAAAAAGGAATGATAGCAGCGGGGTATGACGATATTCCCGTAGTGGCGGTAGGTACCAGCGGAAAAACGCTAAATCCTCAGCCAGGATTTAAACTGAATTGGAAGAAGTTGCTTCCCATAACTCTGGCAGGTACCCTGTTTGCCGATGCCATGTCAGGCATGTTTTATTCGTCGGTAATCAGGGAAAAAGAGAAAGGAAGCACCAAAAGGCTTGTGGACAACTATTACGACAAAGCTTATCAACTTATTGTAAAAGCAGATGTAAAAGGAATTTACGAACTACTGAAAAAAGCTGTTGAGGATTTTAACCACTTGGATGTAGATTTTGAAGAGAGACCCAAAATAGGGATTGTAGGTGAAATATACATAAAATACAACTCATTCGGAAACAACAATGTGGTTAACTGGCTGATAGAACAGGGTGTGGAAGTAAAGGTTCCCCCATTAATGGACTTTTTCATTCAGGACTTTGTAAACATTAAAATTAATAAAAAAACACACCTTCGCCAGTCTTCCATAAGTGATTATATTGTATGGTTTTTTGAAAAATATGCCATGAGGCATGTCCGCAGGATTGATAACATTTTAAAGTCATACCGTTTTTACCAACCGCAACACTCAATTGTTGAAATGAGTAAAAAGGCCGGTCAGATTATTTCACTGGCCAATCAGTTCGGGGAGGGATGGTTAATTCCTGCCGAGATAGCCACTTTTGCCGAAGACGGCGTTAATCAGGTAGTAAGCCTGCAACCTTTCGGATGTATTGCCAACCACATTGTATCCAAAGGCATTGAAAAGAAGGTGAAAGAACTGTACCCCGGTTTAAGCCTGCTGTTTCTTGATTTTGACAACGACATCAGCGAGGTAAACATCATCAACCGGCTGCAGTTTATGATAATGACGGCGAAAGAGAAAATGGCAGAGGAACGGCAAACCGAAATGGTTTTGTCAACTCAACAGGTCTGACCGGAGCATAAAAAAATCCCCTGTCTCGAAAGAACAGGGGATTCTATTTAGAAAAGTTTACTTGCAAAAATTATTCGGCAACTTCAACCTCAACCTCGTCGCTTTGCCATAATCCGTGTTTGGTGCAAAACGACATGGCGGTAAGTTTCAGATTCTTTTGGGGAACAATGTAAAAGTCAACTTCAACATGTCCGGGTTGGTTACCAAGGGCACCGGGCACAAAAGTAGCCTGAGCCAGGTTGTTTTCGCCGTTCCACAACTGAACCCATGCAATATAGTGGTCAAAATCGTCGGGATGAGGGTATTCGTCACCCAGCTTTACGGTTACTTTGAATTTTTCGCCTTTTTTAGCGGTTTTTTCGCAATGAATAAAAGGTGAATGGCGATCAATATAATCGCGTTTTGCTTCTCTGTCGATGGTCGAAATGTCAACGTATCTGTTAATTTTCATGATGCTTTTATTTTTTAAGGTTTGATATTAAAATTACGATACAAAAATAATCATTTTTCGCAATTATATAGAATAATTTTAAATTAAATAATGTTAAAAGGGTAACAGGCTGTTTTTCCGGTTGTTATTAATTGTTGGTTTTGTCACGTTCAGAGCTATTTTTAGTTAAATTATATCAGAATAAGACTTTTAAACTTCTGACTTCCCTACTTCTGACTTCCCTACTTCTGACTTCCCAACTTCTGACTTCCCAACTTCTGACTCCTGACTTCTGACTTCCCAACTTCTGACTTCTGACTTCCCAACTTCTGACTTCCTAACTTCTTCCTTATCTTTGCAACACAAATTACAAAATATGAGCGAGACCATTATAGAAACGGCTTTGGAGAATCCCGTCGAGTTTTTCGGTGTGGGCGACAAGCATTTGGCCGAGATCAGAGAGTTTTTCCCGCAATTAAAGATTATCGTTCGCGGCAATCTGGTAAAAATTATCGGTGACACACAACAAATAAGGACTTTTGAAAGACGGTTCGACCTGCTGCTGGTTCATTTCGATCATTTCGGAAAAATAACCGAAGACAACGTCCGTCAGATTATGGGGCAGGATGAGGCAATATCAGTTCATAAAACCAAAGACAACGAGGTGCTGGTTTACGGCCGCCACGGCAAACTGATAAAAGCGCAGACCCCCAACCAGCAAAAAATGGTAACATCCATTGCAAAAAACGACATGATATTTGCCATTGGCCCTGCAGGAACGGGCAAAACCTATACGGCAGTTGCGCTGGCGGTAAGAGCACTGAAAAACAAAGAGGTAAAACGCATTATACTGACGCGCCCGGCAGTGGAAGCCGGCGAGAGTCTCGGTTTTCTGCCCGGCGACATGAAAGACAAACTTGACCCCTATCTGCAACCGCTTTACGATGCTTTGCGCGACATGCTTCCGCCTCAGAAACTACTGTCATATATTGAAGACGAAACCATTGAAATAGCACCGTTGGCCTATATGAGGGGACGAACGCTGGGCAATGTTTTCGCCATTCTCGACGAAGCACAGAATGCATCCGAAAGCCAGCTAAAAATGTTCCTCACCCGCATGGGAAAACACAGTAAATTCATCATCACCGGCGATGTAACGCAAATAGACCTGCCAAAGCACAAAAAATCGGGATTACTGCAGGCACAGAACATCCTTAAAGACATAAAAGGAATTGATTTTATTTATCTGAACGACAAAGACATAATACGACACGGGCTGGTTACTAAAATAGTGGATGCTTATGGGAAAAATGAGAGGTAATTATTAATTAACCAATAAAAAAATTATCTTTGTAATCTCTGTAAAACAATGCGCAATGATAGACACCATAATAATCGATAATTTTAAAAGCATTAAACATGCAAAGTTTGACTTACAAAAAGTAAACTTGTTTATCGGTCCGAATAACTCCGGCAAAACCAATACGTTAAATGCCATTACTTTTGTTTTTAATAATCTGCTAAACGGATTTAAAGGTGACCTTCCCGATACCTTCAGGCGTTATTATTTCGGGTTTCTTAAAGAAGACGAGTTTATATTCAAAGAACCTGTTTCGGTTACATTTATTAAAAAAACGGAAAATAAAACGGAGTATTATGTTATTGAATTTTGGGGATTAACAAAAGGGAATACAATTATAAAACGTGAGATGTTTGCTGTTGCTTATAAACCATTACCTGAAGATTTCAGAATTCATGACTGGAAAAATTTTACTTCACACTTTTCTTTATTAATGATTAACTCTCTAAACGACGACTATCTATCTTCAAAACTTAACACCGAAAGTAGTAACTTTGAACATACAAAAATATTTTTTACACCAAATAACAAGCCGGTTATTTCATCTATCGAAAAAACAGAAGCAGAAAAAGCCCTTTTTGACGATCAGACGGTTAGTAATTACAACTTAGCCAAAGAACTGCAAAAACTAAATTCATATTTGGCAATTTATAATCCTAACCCTGAGAAAATAAAAGATGAGAATGTATTAACAACTGAAAATTACCTTTTCCCTGATGCTTCCAACCTTGTTTCATTTCTTGACAATATGAGGGATGAATATCCTGATATCTTTCAGAAAATCAATGACGATTTAAAAAAATGCGTGTCGGAAGCAAGTGATATCAGGTTTAAAAAAATAAAAACGAACGGCCAAATATCAAAGCAACTGGGTATTGCCGATAAATTTGGGCATGTTTTTTGGGCGGATGAACTTTCGGAAGGAACACTTTACTTTTTGGCACTTTTATCAATTATTCACCAGCCAAAACCTTCGCGATTGTTGCTCATTGAAGAGCCTGAAAAAGGGATACATCCGAGAAGGTTACACGAAATAATGCAATTTATTTTTATGCTGGCCGATGAAAAGGAGGTTCAAATAATTCTTACTTCGCACAGTCCGCAAATTGTTAATGAATTTGAGGATATACCTCAATCTGTTTTTGTTTTTGAGATTATTGACGGTGAGACGAAAGTAAACAACTTATATACCGATATTATTATTCCATCTGATAAGAAATCTGACGAAAAAGGCTTTCCGAAAATTGATTATACCAAAACATTGGGAGAACACTGGATTTATGGTTTTTTGGGAGGAGTACCTTTATGATTGAGAAACGTTACAGCATAATATGTGAAGATATTGCGCATGCAACCTTTTTAAATAATTATCTCATATTATTTTCAGAGAAAAACAGTGTAAAACTTCATTATGATGATCATTTTTTCAGAAGGTTTAAATCATCCAATTCGAAAGAGGTACTAAAAAAATTCAGAGAAGCTGCAATTTTCGGTTTTCGAGAACGCCAACTCGATGCACTCATTATAGGCATTGATTATGATGACAGAAACAGAAACAAATTTTCCAGTGAGATTCAGCACCTTTACGGTTATTTAGATGAGAAATCGCGCTCAAACTCAGTAATTATGTTTCCTGTTCAGGCTATTGAACACTGGCTTCTGTTCATTAAATATCATTTGGAACATCCCCGCTCAAACAAAAACATTCAGAATCAAATAGAGCGTATTCCGAGAACAGAAGCTAAAAGGGAAATTTACAAAGGGTTATTGTCGGGTGAATTAAAGAAACGCAAAATATCCGAACTTTTAATAAACTTTGATGAAGAATGGCTTATAAACCGTTCGGAAAGTTTCAAAAGATTCCATTCCGACCTTACTAATGCGATTAATAGTTAATTTAATATTTACGTTTGAAAGAAACAAAAACATTATGGCCGAAGCAATTACCAAAACAGATTTTAATTTTCCGGGACAAAAAAGCGTGTACCACGGAAAAGTACGCGATGTTTACAACATAAACGATGAACTGCTGGTGATGGTCGTCACCGACCGTATCTCGGCATTCGACGTTGTATTACCCAAAGGAATCCCTTACAAAGGACAGGTTTTGAACCAGATAGCTTCCGAATTTCTGGATGCCACCAGCGACATTGTCCCCAACTGGAAAATAGCCACACCCGACCCCATGGTTACCGTCGGCAAGGCATGCAAACCTTATCCCGTAGAGATGATTATTCGCGGATACCTTACGGGAAGTTCGTGGAGAACATACAAAAGCGGTGCCCGCGAAATTTGCGGCGTACCCATTCCCGAGGGCATGAAAGAACACCAGCGCTTTCCCGAACCCATCATCACACCCACCACCAAAGCCGATGAGGGCCACGACGAAGACATTTCGAGGGAAGAAATAATCAGGCAGGGGTTGGTACCCGAAGATGAATACATAATGCTGGAAGAATACACCCGGAAACTGTTTCAACGCGGCTCGGAAATAGCAGCAAAACACGGACTTATACTGGTGGATACCAAATACGAATTCGGGAAAGCAGATGGCCGGATTTATCTGATTGACGAAATTCACACCCCCGATTCATCGCGCTACTTTTACGCCGACAGCTACCAGGAGAATTTTGCCAAAGGACTTCCCCAGCGGCAACTTTCCAAAGAATTTGTACGCGAATGGCTTATGGAAAACGGATTTCAGGGAAAAGAGGGCCAGACCCTACCCCATATGTCCGACGAACTGGTGGAAAGCATTTCAAACCGGTACATCGAACTTTATGAACAAGTCACCGGAAAACCCTTTAAGAAAGAGGAAAGCAGCAACGTTTTGGAAAGAATTGAAAAAAACATAACGAACTTTATAAAGGATAGATTAATCATGAATTAATCTTTGATTAAATAAAAATCCTTATTTTTGTTCTCATGAACAAACGGGAACAACATATTGCGAATCTTATTAAAACAGCGATATACACAAAAAATCCGGAAGCAAAAGTTATTTTGTTCGGTTCCCATGCACGAGGAAAAGCAAATAAAGATTCGGATTGGGATATTTTAATTTTATTAAATCGTCCTGTTGACAGAAATACAGAACGGGAATACAGGGAAGAATTGTTTAATGTTGAATTGGAAACCGGAGAACCGATTTCAACCATTGTTTACTCAAAATCCGATTGGGAATCGAAATTTGTAGTTACACCGTTTTATGAAAATGTAACTAAAGAAGGTATAGTATTATTATAAAATGAGTTATAATAGCGAAGACTATATTAAGTACAGAATAAATAAATCGGAAGAAACCTTTCAAGATGCTCTGTTGTTGGCAACAAACGAAAGGTGGAACTCTTGTGTTAACAGACTATATTATTCAACATATTATTTAATCATAGCACTTTTATATAAAAACAACATTAAAGCAGAAACACATAACGGCGTTAAGACCCAATTCTTTCTTAATTACATTAAAAATGACAAGATTGATAAAAAATACGGGAAACTTTTTTCTCATTTATTTGACTGGAGGCAAGAAACCGATTATGTAGATTTTATCGATTTTGACAAGAAAACCGTTGAACCTCTTCTAAAAGAAGTTAAAGAGTTTAACAACCTGTTAAAAGAGTTTATTCTAATCAGCTAATTCCTATAAATTACGGCATAGTGTTTGGGTAAAATACCCAAAAAAAACATCATGAAGAACATTTTAATTATTATCCTTATTCCGGTTCTTTCGTTATACGCCTGTAAAAAGCAAAACCGGCTTCCGGACCCGAAACCCATCAACCTGACAACCAACGAAAAAGCTGAGGTTCAGTCGGGAAACGCTTTTGGTATAGACCTGCTTAAAAAACTGAGCGACAGTACCGGAGAACACAATATGATGATTTCGCCGTTAAGTGTATCGCAAGCACTGTTGATGACCTATAACGGAGCCAATGGAGATACAAAAACGGCTTTTGAGCAGACACTGCACCTCGCGGGAATGTCAATGGAAGAGGTGAACAAGGCAAACAAATCATTAAGGGAAGCCCTGCTGAGCGTTGACCCCAAAGTAACCCTGAATATTGCCAATTCGGTTTGGTACAGAAATACCTTTACGGTAAAACAGGACTTTATCGAACGGAACCAAACCTATTACAACGCAACGGTTAAAGCACTGGATTTTGACAATCAGGGCAGTGTAAACGAAATCAACAACTGGGTGGACGAGAATACAAACCGTAAAATCAATAAAATAGTTGAGCAACTGAACCCTCTGGACCGTATGTTGCTGATTAATGCCATCTATTTTAAAGGCGAGTGGCGAAACCAATTCGACAAAAGTCTGACCGCAGCTCAACCGTTTTATCCCGAAAACGGAACATCTTTTAACGTATCAATGATGCATACCACAGGCACCTATTCATATTACGAAAACGATTTGATGGAAGCCTTGGAAATGCCTTACGGAAGGGCCAATTTCAGTATGGTGGTGCTGCTTCCCAAACAGGATTACACAATAAGCGATATCATGGACACCCTTTCGGCAGATGTTTGGTATCAATGGGAAACGGGAATGATTGAAATAGATGAAGTACCGGTTTCTTTCCCGAAGTTTGAATTTGAATACGAAAAATCGCTGAATGATGTATTGAAATCTATGGGGCTATCGGTAGCTTTCACTGACCAGGCTGACTTCTCGGGAATAAACGACACGGAAGATCTGTTCATCAGCAATGTAAAACACAAGACCTACATTAAAACGGACGAAGAAGGTACCGAAGCCGCTGCTGTCACCTCAGTAACCGTAGGTACCTCTTCTATAGGCCCCGGCGAGCCTTTCATCGTTGACCATCCATTTGTTTTTATCATCAAAGAAAAATATACCCATGCCATTCTTTTTGAGGGGTATGTGGTGAATCCTAACGATGGCGGAGTGGGGAAATGAAATCATTACAATAATCTGTAAAACAAAAAAGCCGCAATGCTGACAGCACTGCGGCTTTTTTGTGAACCCGGAGGGATTCGAACCCCCAACCTCCTGATCCGTAGTCAGGTGCACTATCCAATTATGCTACGGGTCCATGAAAGAGGCTGCAAAATTACTACTTTTATCTTAATGTCAAAGCGATGTTGAAAATTTTATCCGAAATTTTTTCCTCAACGGTTCAATTCCTCTTTTTATTACTTTTAGTGCCTTAAAACGGAAGCATTTTTTCCAATACAAAAAATACGATAAAATGAAAAAAATCATACTTCTTTCCATACTGGCCGTTACGCTGTTTTCGTGCAACAAAAAACCGGAAAAGCGTGACTTTGTGGATTATGTAAATCCGTTTATAGGCACCGGCGGCCACGGACACACCTATCCGGGCGCTGTTGTACCGTTCGGCATGGTGCAACTGAGTCCCGACACAAAAAAAGATGACTGGGATCACTGTTCGGGTTACCACTATTCCGACAATTCCATACTGGGTTTCAGTATGACGCACTTGAGCGGTACGGGCATTGGCGATTACGGCGATTTCAGGTTTGTGGTGGAAACAGGCCCCCTGCATCTGCATCCCGCCGATAAGAAAAACCATGATAAAGGATATGTTTCCCATTTCAGAAAAAAGAACGAACATGCAGAAGCGGGATATTATTCGGTTTTGCTCGACGATTACGACGTAAAAGTGGAACTTACGGCAACGCGCAGGGCGGGATTCCAACGATATACCTTTTACAATTCAAACAATGCTCATGTATTGATAGACCTGAAAGAGGGCGTTACCTCCGCCAAAGTGCTGGATGCCGAAGTGCGCATTATCAGCGACCACGAAATAGCCGGATACCGGCATATGGAAGGCTGGGCAAAAAACCGGTACATCTATTTTTATGCGGAATTTTCAAAACCTTTCAAGTCAACAGCCATTGTGGTTAACGGCAAGTTAAAACCCAAAATGAAAGTTGCCCGGGGTACCGACCTGAAGGTAGTGGTGAATTATGAACCGGCAAAAGAGGAACAAATTATGGTAAAAACCGGCATCTCGTTTAATGACTACCAGGGCGCTTCCGAAAACCTTCATCGCGAGATTTACGATTGGGATTTCGACCAGATAAAAACCAATGCCCATTATGCCTGGTACAACGAGCTGAGCCGCATTCAGGTTAAATCGGACAACGAAAAAGACAAAACCATATTTTATACGTCACTGTACCACAGTTTTCTGGCGCCTGACATTGCTTCGGACATCGATTTCCGTTACCGCTCTCACGACGGAAAAATATACAAAGACAACAGTTTTACCATGTACACCGTATTTTCGCTTTGGGATACTTTCAGGGCTTTGCATCCCCTGTTTACCATAGTGCAACGAAAAAAAACCGTTGATATGATTACCTCCATGCTGGATATGTACAAAGCCGACAGCCTGCTCCCGATGTGGGAACTGGCCGCCAACGAAACCAATTGCATGAACGGTTACCACGCCGTTTCGGTAATTACCGACGCCTACAACAAAGGAATCAGGGATTTTGATGCACGCCTTGCATTGCAGGCCATGGACAAAACCGCCACTGCCGACCATTTCGGAATGAAATATTACAAAGCCAAAGGTTATGTTCCGGCTGACAAAGCGGGAGCATCGGTTTCGAGAACACTGGAATATGCTTACGACGACTGGTGCATTGCCAATCTTGCCCAAAAGCTGAGCGATACGGGATTGTACGACAAATACATACAACGGGCACAGTATTACAAAAACCTTTTTGATAAAGAAACCGGCTTTTTCCGTGCCAAACGAAACGGCGGTTTTATCACCCCGTTCGACCCCACACAGGTAAACTTTACCCTTACCGAAGCCAATACATGGCAGTATAATTTCTTTGTACCGCAAGATATCAACACGTTTATCGACCTGATGGGCGGCGATGAAAATTTTGACAAGAAGCTGGATTCACTTTTCACAGTTACGGGATTAACGGGCAGAAAACAGTCGGATATAACGGGTTTGATAGGACAATACGCCCATGGTAACGAACCGAGCCACCATATGGCATACCTCTATAATTACATCGGCAAACCCTGGAAAACCCAAAATATTGTCCACCGCATAGAAAAGGAATTGTATGACGATACACCGGATGGTCTGTCAGGCAACGAGGATTGCGGACAGATGTCGGCCTGGTACGTGCTCAGTGCCATGGGATTTTATCCGGTAACACCCGGCAGCACCGATTATGTTTTGGGAACACCGGTATTCGATACGGTGGTTATTAACCTGGAAAACCGCAATAAATTTATCATTGTTGCCGAGAACCTTTCGCCGCAGAACTTTTATGTACAATCGGTAAAATGGAACGGAAAAGAATACAATAAATCATTCATTACCCACAAAATGATTATGGGTGGCGGAACACTTACATTCGTAATGTCAGGCAAACCGGGGTCGCATTGGGGACAAGCACCTGACGACAGACCGCATAGAAGAATCGCCGACCGGCTGATAACACCCGTCCCCTGCTTTGATCCTTCCACACCGGTATTCAAAGGTAAAAACAGCATCCGTTTAACCGATTCGGATGACAACGCCGGAATATTTTACAAAGAAAAAGACCAAAAAGATTTCAAAAAATATTCAATTCCTTTTTCAATAACCGGAAACAAAACCTTTATGGCATACGCCGAAAAAGACGGAGTAAAAAGCTTTATGGAAAAGGCTCAATATCACAGAATTCCCGAAAATGTAAAGGTAACATACAACAAGCCTTACAGCAAGCAATATGCGGCAACAGGAAAAGATGCTTTGGTTGACGGAATCAGCGGTTCCGACGATTTCAGGTCGGGAAACTGGCAGGGATTTCACGGCAACGATATGGATGTGGTTATCGACCTTGGAAAAGCCAAAACAATTCATCGCATTGGTGCCGGTTTTTTGCAGGATATGCCGTCCTATATTTTTATGCCTCTGGAAGTCCGGTTTGAGGTTTCTGCCGACGGAAAAACTTTTGAGCCTGCCGGAACCGTTAAAAACAATGTTGACGAACACAACCCCGGAAGAATATTAAAAAAATTTTACAGCAACACCGTTGATAAACCGATTCGATACATTCACATTGTTGCCAAAAACCGGAAAACCTGTCCTGACTGGCATCGCGGTGCCGGCGACAAAGCCTGGGTTTTTGCCGACGAGGTTTGGTGGGAGTGAGATTACAATCGTTTTGTATGTTGCAACCTGCAATTTGATGGTGATTTTGCAGGTTTGTACCTACAAATATTATATAAATTTGTATGTTGTAACCTGCATTTTATTATATTTGCAACATGAAAAGATTGAGAGAAAAATATTTACGGCTTCTTGCTTCGGTAAATTATCCAAAACACAGGTTTCTATTGGATAAAATAAATTCCGGCGACCGTTTAATCATTATAAAAGGTCAACGCGGGACAGGAAAAACCACGCTGCTGTTGCAATATATTAAATCACATTTTGCCGATACGGAGCAAACTCTTTATGTTTCTCTTGACGACCTTTATTTTTCTGCCAATACCCTTTCGGACCTTGCCGATGAGTTTGTTAAAGATGACGGAAAATATCTGTTTATTGACGAGGTACACCGTTATAAAAACTGGGCACGGGAAATAAAAAATATTTACGATTTTTATCCTGACCTGAAATTAATGATTACAGGATCGTCGGCCTTAGATTTTTATATGAACATTTCGGATTTGGGAAGAAGATCTGCCGTTTATACCTTACCGGAACTTTCTTTCAGAG
>JALVZH010000348.1 GCA_027022105.1 Bacteroidales bacterium
GGACGTATTATCGACAATACCGTTGTTATCGACAAACAGGAAACGGGAAATGAAAATTACTTTGTTGAAGGAACAGGCAGTTACATAAATGCCAATAAACTTGAATTTACCTACACCCTTGACGATAATATTGAAACGGAAATGAGAAATGCGGTTTTTACAAAGTAAGTAATAACCGGTTATTTTTCCGATTCGTAAGCTTTCCTGATATCGGCAGCAATCTGTTCAAACTCTTCCGGTGAGAATTTCAGTTTCGGCTGTTTAAAATCCATGTCGTAAATAGTATTGATTGGAATAAGGTGCACATGTGCATGCGGCACTTCCAGTCCGATAACCGTCATGCCCATTCTTTTGCATGGAACCACTTTTTCAATGGCGCGTGCTACTTTTTTGGCAAAAACCATTAATCCTGCATAATACTCATCTTCAATATCAAACAGGTAATCAATCTCTTTCTTAGGTATAGCCAGTGTATGGCCTTTTGCCAGAGGATTAATATCTAAAAAAGCATAATAATCTTCTGTTTCCGCTATCTTGTACGAAGGAATCTCTCCGTTTACGATTTTAGTAAAAATTGAAGCCATGACGATAATTTTTTAAACAACTTTATTTTTCAAAATTAAACCAAAAACAGGTAAAAAAGAAAAAACGGACAATAAAAAAGCAGAACATTCCCCTGAACATTCTGCTCAATCGTACAAGGTATTGTTTTGGTTACCTTGATATTTCCATAATTTCAAGTTCTATTTTTCCTGCCGGAACATCTATTTCGGCCACATCGCCCACCGATTTCCCGAGCAATCCTTTGGCTATGGGTGAACTTACCGATAGTTTTTTTTGCTTCAGGTCGGCTTCTTTTTCAGGTACAAGGGTATATTCCATTACAGAACCGTTGTTGCGGTTTTTTACTTTAACTTTAGACAGAATAAGTACCTTGGAATGGTCCATTTTCGATTCATCAATGATTTTGGCGTTGCGAATCAACTCCTGCAGTTTTGAAATTTTCATTTCAAGCATTCCCTGAGCCTCCTTGGCAGCGTCGTATTCCGCATTTTCGGAAAGGTCTCCCTTATCTCGTGCTTCTGCTATAGCTTGTGAAATCTTCGGACGTTCTACATTGATTAAATAGTTTACCTCGTCGCGCAGTTTTTGTAATCCTTCTTCTGTGAAATATCCTGTTTCAGCCATAATAATTTAATTTTCTGTTGATAATAAAAGTGAAAAAGACCCCTAAATAAATTAGGGGTCCTTTAAAATTTAGTTTGCAAAGATATAAAGAAATATCCTTGCAGAAAGTAATTTTATAAATTAAAAATAATTCCTATATAATGGTTTCCGCTGAAACTTACGGTTTGACGGTATGCATAGTCAATACCAAGGTAAGTTCCTTTTTCTTTATTTAAAGGAACCTGAACCGAGAAACCGGCACTAAAACCGCTGTTAACATTTGTGTTTTCCGGTGAAAGAATATCATCCCACATTCCCTGTTCGTAGGTATATCCCATGCGAAGCAAAACCCAGTTGTGCAAACTGCCTTCCAACCCTAAAGAAAACTGGTCTTTGGTAAAGGAATTGGAAATAAAAGTTCCTGCAACCGTCAAGCGGTAGTCTTTTGGAAAAAGGAAATCATACGAGGCCCCGATGTTCAACTGTGTCGGGATTTCAAAAGCATCCGACCTTTGCTCCAAAGTAAACTGGTTATCCTGTCCGGGAATCACCGATTTAAGCGAAAGTCCGTCTCCGGAGAATTGCATCTGGGGGCCGATGTTTTTCAGAGAAACACCGAAAGCAAGTTGGTCTTGTTCTCCGGTAACATATTGAATACCCGCATCAATGGCTACCCCAAAAGCGCTAACATCGGAAATTGATTCCGAGATAACTTTTACGAGCATACCGCCGTAAATGCTATGGGAGAAAGCTTTGGCATAGGATAGCGAGAAATTCATCAGGCTTGGGCTAAAAGTACCCAATCCGCCGTCAGGACTTTCGGTGGTTGTTACTTCTATCTCACCAAAGTTCATTGACATCACCTGAATTCCCAAAGCGCCGTCATCACCTACTTTTTGTGTAAGTCCAAAGGCAAACAAATTGGTACCGGTTCCTTTCAACCACTGGACATTGGAGAAAATAAGCTGGGTTCTTCCGGTGAAAGCAGTACCGGCAACATTTCCCCACATGGCTTCAAGACCACGGACACGGGCCATATTGGCACTTGCCCATCCCGAACTTCTGGTCCATGGGTTGATTAACAATTCAGAGGCTCCGGCCTGTCCCGAACGGTCCTTGTTTCCGGCAAATACCGCAAGTGGTAACATCATTGCGGTAATTAAAACCGCTGTTAAATATCTATAAAGAGCATTCATATCACTATGATTTAATTCTTATTAATATCTTTAATTATCAGCATCTGTTTTTAGAACGTATTAAGGTCAGGTATTCTGAGAACAGCAAACCATTTAATAACCCGTTCTCCTTCGGGTGCTTTTACATGAATGTAATATACACCTCCGGAAACAGGTACCCCTGCAAAGTTCTTCAAATCCCACTCAATAGTTGTAAGCGGCGTATCTTTGGAGAACTGTTTAACTTTAACACCGGAAACATTGTAAATGGTTATGTCACATTTTTCCGGAAGGTTTGTCAGTTTAACACGATTGTCCAATGCGTTGTGCTCGTAAGCCGAATATGCATAATAGGGATTCGGTACAACATTTATCAAATCAAGGTCTGTTTGTTGTTTTTCCGGATTCACCTCTTCGGTTGCCAACTCCCTCGTGGTAAACGCATATGCAGGATAGTAATTATTGTAGTCCAGTCCGTCGTAAAGCGAATCGAGCGGCCATCCGTTATAGTAACGCTGATATGGTTTGGAAACCCTGATCTTCAGTTTTACTTCGTTTGACAACCAATCTTCACCCTTAGCACCCATGGGCATACCTACGTACATTACCTGTTTATAGAAATTACTAAGGAATGCACGATAGGTAGAGCCAAAGATAGTATCAAGTACATGTGCGGCATATGCTCCGGCATCGTACGCAGGTGAATTGAAAACCAAATGGATATTACCTTGGTTGACACTTGTATAATCGTGTTTCATGATATATACAAAGTGCTTTCCTCCGAATACAGGCTCACCACTCGGTGTTCTGTAAATATTCGGGTCGGCAAAGGGAGAAACTTTTGTGTCTCTCGGCGGAGGATTGAAAAGCATATCCCTCCCGTTCAGGTTGTCAAGATAAGAATCCTCTCCAAATATTACATTTAAACGTTCCCCGCTTTCCACATCAATAACATATCCGGGGAACCAGCCCATACCATGATCCATGATGTAATTGGGATCTTCGGGATTATCACTGGGCCCGCTTCCGATTTCGGCGGGATTACCGTCTTTATCCACCGAAGGAGCGGCACGCAAACCGAACATAGGAGCATTTCCTTCGGCCAATGCAGGATCAAAACTCATCTCAATTACAGGACAGCGTGTCCATTTCGATTTATCAGGTGTCAATACGATATCAACACTTGATATATCGTTCATATTGGTTCCTTTTGAAATTTTACTGAGTGCAGGCCCCAATTTACTCTGGGTTCCGGCACTACCGGGCAGGTTAAGGCTGTTGCCGTAAGAACACAATGCATAGGGTGCCCAGGTTCCGCCAAAAATCTTTTCATAAAACTCATCGGGGTCCCAGGGACGATCCGGACTGGACGACATGTTCCAGTCATCATCGCCGGGATTACCGGCTTCACCGGCTTTATAGATACCCGAACGAATCCAGTTGAGCGGTGATCCGGGAAGATCCATATCGGGGATACCCGAGAGCCACTGTCTTGAAGAGTCATTGTAAACAATACTCGAATTGATAAATCCGTTGTTTTTAGCAAGTGTAACATATATTGATTTTTGATCTCCGTTTGCCCCAATTTTATAAGGGCCGGGGTTGTAAGGCTGATAAATATTGATGGACAACCCCAAATCAAGGAACAACTGATCGTTTTCAATTTGTATTGTGGTATCGGCATAATAAACCTCTCCGGTTGTTTTATTTACCAATGTCCATTTTCCAATTTGTTTGCTGGCGGTATCACCGTGAACCTCAGGACGACCCGTTACATTGTAAATACGATGTGAATAGAGGGTATCGAACAGCAGTTCGTAATCGGCCTGTACCACATTTAAGGGGTCAACAACTTTTACATTAATCGGTCCACCGTTTACTTTATAAACCGGATTATACGCAATGGGATAATCGGGACTGCCGTAAACATTGGTTTCGCTGGCCGGCGGTTTGGAAAGAATCTCTTCTACGGTTTCGTCGGAAAGTTCCAGGTTTTCGCCACCGTTACCGCTACCTGCCAAACGGGTTGTTTGCGGCTGATCGCCATAGTCGGCATGTGCCATAGTACCGTTTACCGTTTTATGCGGCATGGCAGAGTAGAGTTTAATGTTTTTTCTGCCTGCCAAGTATGGTTTTTTCTGTCCAAGAAGTCCGTGCAAAACACCCGGGTCATCGTTATAAGGCATATATTCATTATAAGCATAAGCCAATGCCATATAGTAATATACTTTGTTGTTAACCAGCTTTTTATCGCCGGAAGCAAAAGCGTCCTGGTCAAGAATGAAAGAGTGCTTAATACCGTTGTCACCCCCTTCAACCATTACCTGCGGAACGTTTGCTCCAATAGCATCATTATAAGTATAATTCACAAGTTTTTTAACACCATTTTTAATATCGAATTGTGCCACAAGGCGAGCTTTGTCGGGATCGTAAAGTTCATCAACTCCTACCTTATCATTCCTCAGTTGGAAAATCTGATACCCTTCAAATCTGTATATCGAGTCGTTGCGTTTGGTTGGATCGTTGGGATCAGGTTGTAAAATGTTGGGATCATGTTCCTGATAGGCCTCATTGTAATTATTCGAGGATGGAGAATTGCTAAGGTAAACGATTAACTCTTTGTCCAGTTCGCGGAAAGCCAAATCGGGGGCACTGGGGCCGTCAATCACTTTAAAGCAGTTATCGAACAGGGACTGACATTTATCATCCACAACACGAAGTAAATCAACAGATGCCCATGGTCCACCTGAAGTAGCCCGTGCCCACGGAATACCCACGGTAATATAATTAACGGCACCCGGTTTCAGGGTAAAGGGACCTGCCGACTGCATAAAACGCCTGTCACCCGGAGGATTGGGACTACCGTTACTTCCTGTTTCTTCCGTCCAGTAAAAATTATTCTGGGTATAGCCGCCGTTTGGTGGCACGCCACCTGTACCCCAGTTACACGGGTCTGAATCGCCGGGGAACATAAAATCACACTGTGGTCCTACGGTACCTGAATGACCGGGATAAGCATCGCCTCCGTATAACATCGGGTTTCCGTCTTTCCAGATACCTCTCAACATATTATAATATTCGGCAGCAATTCCGGGTCCACCGGTTGGACCGGATGAATTGTTGTGATACAAAAATCGTCTCATTCCGAAACGTTCATCATCTATAATTTCGTTTCCAAAGTTTACTCCGTTAATACTCTCATCGCAAAGTTGGTGCAAAACGGTATCTCCTGTTTCCGGATCAACTATTTTCTCATATTTCGGATTGTCAATTCCGTCTGCGTCCATATAGGGGCCCTGGAAAAAGTCAACCCCAATGGCAGGTGGCTGGTCGCCATATGATTCAGGTTGCCCGTTGCCGTCAACCTGTTTCCCGTTGTAGCAATATCCCAAACCTCGTTGAACATCACAACCAACATAGTCGTCCCAGGCATAACCAAGGTCGGTATCAACCCATGGTGAGAAATAGGTATTGGTCAGTTCAAAAGTTGAACGGTTTATGATTTCATAACTGTAAAAAGTCATGTTGTTGATTACATCGTTGGTGGCAAATGCAAATGCTTGTGCTCTAATCTCCATTCCGATGGCAGCACCTTTTGTTTCGGAGTGAATGTTTCCTTTATCATTAAATACCCACCAAAGTGTCTGGTCGCCTTTAATTACCTGGTCGGCCAGCACCGAACCCCAGATACTTCCTTCCAGTTGCTCTTCCATGGTAGGTGTTTTGGTGTGGCAGAGTTCATTACTAATGTCATAATAAGGATAATCTCCCATATAGGGATTATACTCACCGTCACCGTCATTATCATAAAAAGGTGCGAGGTAATAACTTTGGCCGAGGCTCGGGTCACCATGAGCCGGCCAGTCGAGAATTTCCTTGGGGATGGTATATTCTTCACTGGGAACAAATACACCTGTTTCCGGGTCACAGTGCGACAGGAATTCGTCAACCATAGCTCTGGTCATTTTAAAGTGTTTGTCGTACTGGGCACAAACGGCATTATCAATGGCAGCCGTACCGTCAATGGTCAACGGTCCTGTCCAATAGTCAACACCTCCACTTCGATAACGCAGGGCGGCCAGTTTTAACTGGTTGTTGATGTCGAGGCCTCCAATCCACAACGAACCGGAGAACATGGAGGTTGCAGAACCGTTTTTAGGGATATAGTATTTTGACGTTCCGTCAAGATCCCACCACATATCACCTCCTGTGTTGATACGGGCGCGAACATTGTTTACATCAAGCCATTCATAGCTTGCGGCAGGTGCACAACCTGCAGTGGTTTGTTTCAGTCTGGCCTTTTTGTATTTAACAGTGTCTGTAACCGATTGTACGGCAAACAGATTTGCGGAAATCACCGTCAATAAAAAGGTTACTACCAGAATTCGGGAAATATTTTTCATAACAAACAAATTTTCTTTCATTATTAGTTAATTATATTCAGATTTTAAAAGTTAAACATTAATCCGACACGAATCTGACGTGGAGCACTGTAGTTGTATGGGTAGTTCACATAAATGCTGTACAAATCAATATACGATTGCGGATCCAACTGGTTGTGGATCTCTTTTTGCCACTCGGGTGCAGAGAGGTAACCGTCATCATCCGGATTTCCTGTATAAGGATAAACGTTGATGGCATTCTTAGTGTTTAACAGGTTAAGAATCTGGAAATAGACATTCATATAAGTTTGTTTCCCATCTTTATTTTTCTTGAAGTAGAAATCACGGTCAATACGGAAATCAAGCCTGAACTGCCAAGGCAACCTAGAACCGCCATAAGTTCCTTTTACTAGCCGTGTCCCGCCGGAAATAGGGGAAGTAGGTTTCATTGCGGCAGTATAAGGCGTTCCCGAACCACCGGTAACGGTCAGGTTAAAACCTGTATTGGCAAGAATGTCAACAGGGGCTTTTCCTTTTTTTTCGCGATTAATACGGGGGCCGTCATATTTTTTACCGCTACCGTAACGGTAATCCAAAACAATATTGAACTGATGGCGACGGTCCCAAGGCATAGGGTAGGTAGAACGCAGGTTTGGCAGTCCGGCAGCAATCAATGATGCAGCAGTTGTGGTTGAAGAACCTGTAGCATCGGCAAACTGCAAGGTATAAGCAGCACGCAGACGAACATTGCGGGTTCTTCTGAGGTCGTACTCAACGGTAAGCCCTTTAACCGTTCCGAAGTCGAGGTTATTATATGAGGTGTAATCTTTGGGAAAAGCACCGTTAAAACGATACATCTGAATCATATTACGCATCTCTTTATAAAAAGAGGTGATGCTTAACGATGATGTATTGGTCAGTTTTTGTGTAAAGCCCAACTCGTAATCAATGGTTTTGGTGGGTTTCAGCGAAGGATTGTTAATGGATCCGCTAATGGTGTTGAAGAAGTAATAAGTAGCAGGGCTTGAGAAGAGGTTACTGGTAGGCCGCTGGGTAAGTACATCGTAATGGGCAAAAAACAGCGCCTCGTCGGAAATGGGGAAAGAGAACGAAATCCTCGGCATCACATTGATTTGAGGGTCATAATCCTTAAATGAATTAATATCCACCTTATCCTGATCGGGATTCTTTAAAACGGGTGAAATACCGCTTCCCACGTCAAGGATTGAGGGGTCTTGAATTTCAACACCTTCGGCATTGTACCATATGTTGCCGTTACGGTAACCTACTACTCTTCCGGGATTGTTTACCTGATCGGCATAAACAATATAATCGGCACCCATGCTGGACGGATGACTAACGGGGGTTCCCTGAAGTTCGGTTACTTCCGAAACGGTTTTGGCAGGAAATAATAAATAGGGGTCTTTCAGTACTTTCTGGTTGGCATCGAATCTGTCAACACGTACTCCCACATTAAATATAAGGTCGTTAAAGGCAAATTTATCCTGAATGTATCCGGCCATATAAATAGGACGGAAGGCGCCAATCAAACGGTCGGGACTGTTAAAGAAATCTTCGAAAGAGGGTTGTCCTTCAAGTTTGTTTCCTTTATAATCGTAACCATAATAACTGATATAACTGTTTCCTTCGTTCCAGAGTTCATCAGCCGAGAACATTCCTATATCAAATAGGTTTTGTCCTACATTTACGGTGTGCATCTTTCCGTTTTTGTCGTAATATTCGATGGTTCCTTCATCGTAATCGTAAGAGTCGATTACAATAAAATCAAGTCCGTCTTCGGGAAGTCCCAGTTTCTGACGCAGGCTCTTGTCGAACACGCGCTGACTGGCACCGTCGTATTTTCTGTAATACATAATGGTATCAACATAACCGCCGTGATTGATGGCTACGGGGTTGTCTTTGTCCAACTCGCGAATGTGGAAGTTGGCAAGTCCGCGCATCAGGTTCCACAAACCGCTGGTAGCCCAACTAATACCTCTACTGGTTCTTTGCTCATACTGAAAACCGAATTTTAAGGCATGTTTTCCAATGTCGAGCGAAGCATCGGCCTTGATGGTGTATTGGTCGCTTTCACTTTTGCCGTAACCTGTCTGGTTAACACCGGGGGCCTGATACAAATTGTAAATTGAAGAGGGGGAGTCTCCGTTCATTAATCCGCCACCGAGACGAATCTGGTCAATGTTCTGATAATTTCCTTCCGGTTGTCCTTCGAAAATATTGTAATAGTTTGTAGTATATTCTGCAATAAGCGGATTGTAGTTTTCAGGTTTCCAGGTTGTAAGTGTATCAAAATCCCATGAGTTCAATACATAAACGTTATCGTAAAAATGCCCGTTTACCGTATCGGAACCTAACTCGAAAGTAGGTGTTTTGTAGGTTGAGAATTTGCCGAGGTAACCGTATTTAAACAGGTCGTTCCAGTGATTGGCATCACCGTATTCCCCTTTTGTTTTTGTAAAGTCGAACTGCAATGTATAGTAGAAATTCTTGAATGTTGATTTGCTTTTGGCATCGGTGGGAAAACGCTGGGTAAAACGTACGTAGCCGCGATAGGTCATGTTTTTGCTCAATGGATTTTTCTCGTAATTAAACATGCTGCCCGAGTAGGAAAAGCTGCGTCCCTGATACGCATAGAAGCTGCCACCCATGGTCAGTTGAATGGTTTCGGTAGTTCTAATATTGATGTTACCCAAAACATTAACACTGTAACGGGCTGTGTTTTTCGAATAGGGTACATAATCAATATCCGAAGCTCTTATGTAAGCTGCATTAGGATAGGTTCCCGAGCCGAGTCCCGACGGGCGAAGCGGGTTTGCTTTCAGATAATCCAAAACATCATCTTTAGCGTAATAGTGCCCCGTAATGGCGGGAGCTCCATCCTTATTGTAATTTATATCACCGGCAAGGAAAAATCCCAACAAAGAGGTATTGTTTTTATTTTTCCCTTTAATCAGGGGACCCATTACATTAAATCCCACTCTGTTATGTCCGAAAGCATCGAGCATTTCCGAAGTTTCGAGTTCCAGACCGGCGCCAAACTGGCGGGAAGGGCCTTTGGTGGTAACGTTGATAACCCCTGAGGTGGCATCACCGTACTGTGCAGGCAATCCGCCCAAAACAACGTCCACCTGTTCAATGGCCGATTGTGGCACGCTGGAGTTACCGATAACTCTGATACCGTCGATGTACATAGCCGTAGCATCGGAACGTGCACCACGCACACTGCCTCGTTCACCGTCTGCCGAGAACACACCACCTACGGTAGTAGCAACGGCATTTGCACTACGGCGTGGCATTTTGGCTACCTCCTCAGCGGTAACCGAAGCTCCTGTGGCGGTTTCGTCCTTGGAAATAAGCGGAACTTTGTAATCTACAACCTCCACCGTTTCCAATGTCTCGGTGGTTGCTGTCATTTCAATATTGTAGAACCGGATTTTGTCGGCTGCAATATTGATCCCTTTAATGACAACGGTTTTGTAGCCCACAAAGGAGGCTTTCAGGTCGTATTTTCCCGGAGGAATAGGTTTAATTTGATAATTACCGTCAAAGTCGGAGGTGGTACCTCCCACTTGCGTACCCTTATTTACCAGAATGATGTTGGCAAAAGGAATGGCTTCCTTGGTTTTTTTGTCTATCACTTTACCCTGCAAGGCTCCTTGCTGGGCGTACATATAAACGCTCGTAGCGAGTATCAAACCAAGGCTTAAGAGTAATTTTCTCAACATAACAGTTATTTTATGTTTAACTTACTTTTTACTATTTCAAGTTTACTTAACTTTCCCGATTATTAAAAATCCGGGCGGGACAAAATGGCCGACCAGACTACTGCTTTACGCATGTCTGTTCTTTTTCTGTTTGTACGCAGGCCCTTTTTCACGCCTAAGATTTTGTAATTATTATCTTTCAAAGACGCTTTCAGCTCTTTTTTCGTTGCTTCAAATGCGTCAATATTTTTTTCTTGTTTTTCTTCTTCCAAAAAAACCTCGTCATAAGAGAAATCCGATTCGAGTGTATCATAATTTTCAGAAATTACTTCCCGATGGTTGCTTTCACTATCGAAAGATGCTGAAACAGGCTCGTATTGAGTTTCTGTTTTGGTTTCAAATTCCTGAAAAAAAGTCTCCAATATCGATTTCCGGTTTTCACCTGCTGCTTTTCCGGTGTCATGATGCGCTGCTCTTTTTTTCGACTTTTGATAAAATGAAAAAAAGACCCACACAAGGCCTAACAGCACATAAAGCCAGTCTCCCAAATCAGCGTAAAATACCATTCGATATCAGATAAATTTTAAAAGGACTAAAATAGAAATTTATAGTACATTTTTATCATTTCGTCAATATTTTTTTTAAACAGGCAAAAGATTAATTGTTAAACATTCTTAAATTATTGTAAAATAATATAATACAACAAAAGAAAACGGATTTAAATTAGTTGGCAATTCGTCTTAATGCGACAACTTCCCAGGCAGTAAGCAAAAAATAATAGATAAAAAAGGTAATGGCAAAGGAAGCAGCGTCGCCTCTGTTGAAATAAGCATACCCGAAAATCACAATGGTAAAAAGAACAAGACGGACAAAATTTTGAATCATATAAACGTTGGCAAAGCCCGAAATTTTTTTGTTTATACTGCCGATAACAAAATAAGAGGAAACTACTCCTGCAAGAAATAAAAACAGTAAAATAAACGTGTACCACCGGTTAACTATCACAGTGGAGGAGAAAAAATTAATGGCAAAACTAAACAACCAGATAATTAAGGTAAAAGCTGCAAACCGGAGCAAAAATCTTATGAATGTGTCTCTCATTGTTATTGTTTTATGAGTTGTTTTTAAATATTTCGCGCATGCCGTAAATTACCGACAAAATAACGGCAAGAATTGTAAGCCCGACCGTAAATGCCGGAAAATTCCGGGAAACCAGTTTGTCCAACTCCCTGCCTCCGAATGCACCTGCCAGAATGATGATAATCATTTGAAATGCAAGTGATGAATATTTGGCATAGAATTTAAGCGGGCTGTCGTTGTTGTCTTTATTTTTTTCCATTTTTGAGTGTTGCCGCAGTGTTGTTTCCCATGGTACAATTTCCTGTAAACTGTGCTCCCGGTTCGATGGATATTTTTTGAGTAACAATATTTCCGGTCATAACACTTGTCTCTTTCAGAACAATAAGCTCGTCCACCTCAATATCGGCTTTTACATTTCCGGCAATGTCGGCATTTTTACATTTAACCTTTCCCTCCACGAGCCCTTCTCTTCCAATTACAATTTTCCCTTCACTAACGATGGTTCCCGAAATATGGCCGTCAATCCTGAGGTCACCTTTCGAGGTAATGTCTCCGGTTATATTCGTGTCAATTGCAATGTGATTGTGTACGTGTCCGTTTTCCTTTGATTTTGAACCCATTTGAAATATCTTTATTGTTAACACTTAACTTTTATTTCTTTCAATTTTCAATAGAGCCACCAAAGGTAATTATTTTTTAAAGATACCAAGAATAAATGTACCGTAATTGAAACAGGTTAATTTCTTTTATGATTTTTATCAGGGCGGCCGGGCGGGCTGTCCGCTTGTAGTCCTCGCCGGCAGAGCTGTTCGGCTACAATATTTAAATTAACGGTCATTATATCGTAGAAATATTCTGAGCCGGAAAATGAATGTCTTTTTAATAACCCACCCCTGCCCCTCCAAGGAGGGGAATTATGGAATTCATTTTCCGGCTCAGAATATTTCACAAAATGAAAAATGGAAGACTGTTTATGTGGTTGCGGGGTCTTCGCTTACCGCTCAGCCTCCTCACCACAAGCCTCACAAGCCCTGCCGCCTGCGGGCTGCCGCTCCCATCCCTGCCGCAACTTCCCGTTCTGCATTCTTACATCTGATATCTTACATCATAATATCTATTAATCAAATAATTCTTTTGGGAAGCAAGAAAAAAGTACGGTGCTAATAATATATCGGTGCGCTGCAACTTCCTGTTTTTAAATTAAACATATCACATAAAACATAATACATCCCCCTGTGCTTCTTTTCCAATTCAACATACGGTACGGACATCATTTGGAGATTCATCGGGTGCGCCTGCTCTGTTCCCGACCTTTCAGCACTCTATGAATTGCAGGGTATAGTGTATGTTGTGTTTTTCCACTTCTGTAATCCACCTTCAACCCGACAGGTTTGCCCCTTTTCCATCCTTTCAAGTCCCCACCCGCATAGTCAACGACAACCTGAAAGGACATTCCGCTCAGCGCCCTTTGAATAACACGGTAAAGATGAACGTATGGTAAAACCAACCACCCCATCACCTCATCACCCCATCACTCCAATCACCCAATCATTCAATCGTCTCTTCACTCTTTCACTTTATCACTTATTCTTCGGAAAACTCTTTTAACAGTTGGCGGTATCTTGAAAAAACATTGGCACGGGATACAAAACCCACATATTTACCGTCATCAAGCACAACCAGATTGTATTTTCCGGAGTGTTGAAACTTTTGGGCAACGGTTTCCATGTCGTCATTTATCTGGACAACTTCGGTAGGGAAAAACATCAATTGGCGAACACTTGTTTTATCATAAAGTTCGGGTTTGAACATTATGTGCCTGATCTGATCCAATACGATGATACCGTAAAAATCATTATTTTCATCAACAACAGGGAAAATATTACGAGTGGATTTTGCTATCACTTTTACCAAATCTCCCAGGTTTGCATCCGGGTGAATGGTGTTAAAGTTCTTTTCAATCAGCGGTTTGATGCTCATCATGGCCAAAAGCGCCTGGTCTTTGTGGTGGGTAAGCATTTCACCTCTTTTGGATAGCTGTATGGTGTAAATGGAGTGTGGCGACATGGCCTTGGAAAGCGTGTAAGAGGTGGTGGCCACAATCATTATGGGTAAGAAAAGGCTGTATCCTCCGGTTATTTCGGCAATTAAAAAGATAGCCGTAAGCGGTGCCTGAACTACTCCCGCCAGCAGGCCGGCCATTCCCACCAAGGCAAAATCGCTCACCGGAAGACTTCCCATATTGAAAAGGTTGACCGCCTTGGCAAAAAACAATCCGGTCATAGCCCCGATGAACAGGGTAGGGGCAAAAACCCCACCGATACCTCCCGCCCTGAAAGTAAGCGAAGTAGCTACCACTTTAAACAGGATAATGGCCAGTAGCAGTACCATGGTTAAGGTAATATTCTCCCTGAGACCGTAAAAAAGGCTGTTGTCGAAAATAAAGCTCATATCTCCTTTCAAAGCCGAGTTGATGGCTTCGTAACCTTCGCCGTATAAAGACGGCAGAAGAAAAATCAAAATACCCAAAAATACCGACCCGGTGAGAAATTTGGTAACCCAACCGTGCAGTTTGTCGAACAGCTTACCGCTGAAAACATACCCTTTTATATAATAGGCCGAAATGAAAGCGGAGAATATTCCCAGCCCGAAGTAGTAACCGGTTTCGTTGAGGCTGAAACTGTATTGAACTTTAAAGGGATACAAAACATCAAATCCGAGAAAGAAGTAAGAGGTAAGTGCTGCCACTATGGATGCCGTAAGAATGGGAACCAAAGAGGTCATGGTCATATCGAACAAGATAACTTCCAGCGCAAAAACAACTGCGGCAATGGGAGCCTTAAAAATAGCCGACATGGCAGCGGCGGAAGCAAAGCCCAGCACGGCAACCGTTTGCTTGTAACTCAAATTCAGCTTTTTTGCCAGAAAAGAACCCCAGGCTGCACCGGTCACCACGGTTGGTCCCTCCAGTCCTACCGAACCCCCGAATCCTACGGTTAAAGCACTGGTAACCATTGATGAAAATGTATTGTGCGGATGGATGACTCCTTGTGTTTTCGATATGGAATAAAGCACATTGGGGATACCGTCGCGAACGGGACGACGCAATATGTATTTAATAAAAAAAAGGGTCAGCAAAATACCAGCTGCAGGATAAACCACGTAAAGATAGTTGGAATAGTCAATCTCAAACCCGCCGGTAAGAAGGTTGCGGATAAGATAGACGAGGTTTTTCATGATAACGGCAATCATCCCCACCAGAAACCCTACGATGATACTCAAACCGATCATCAGTTGCCGTGATGAAATTTTACGACTCAGTAACATTATCCGGTTAACAAGATGATTTTTTTTCATGTGGCGCAAAGGTAGAAAAGAGTTTTATTCATTGTTGCTTTATGGCTAAAGTTTTCTTATAAGGTACAATCCGTCGCGCAGGGTAAGCATCACTTTGTCAACCCGGTTGTCGTTTTTAATGTGTTCGTTAAAACTCCTGATGCCTTTGGTTTCCTTGTCGGGCGGTTTGTTGTCGAACACCGCTTTTCCACCCCACAAAACATTGTCTGACAGAATAAACCCTCCGGGAACAACTTTCCGGAAAACAGCTTCATAATAGTCGATGTATTGCTCTTTATCGGCATCGATAAATACAAAGTCGAAAACCTCATCCAGTTCGGGGATAATTTCGAGGGCATCTCCCATCAACAATTTAATCCTTTTGCCTTCTCCCGCTTCATTAAAGGTATGGTGTAAGAAATCTTCAAGCTCTTCATTTATTTCTATAGTATATAAAAAGGAGTCTTCGGGCATGCCCTGTGCCATTGCCAAGGCGGAATATCCGGTAAAAGTTCCTATTTCCAGAACCCGTTTCGGGCGCAGCATATACATCAGCATTTCCAGAAATTTTCCCTGAACCTTTCCCGAAAGCATGTTGGGATAAAATGTGCGGAGATGTGTTGTGCGGTTTAGTTTATATAAAAAAGGTGATTCATTACTTGTATGTTCTTCGGCAAATTGTTCAATACGTTTATCAATCATAGCAGTGATTTTGTGCAAAAATATCAGAAATCCTGTATCGGAAATTTAAAATTTCAATTGATATTATTTGTTTTAACCGGAAACAGTTACATTTATTTAATTACTTTTGGCAACGATTTGAAAAAAATCTCAAACCCATGAAAGTAAAATCGTTAATACAGTTTTCTGCCGTTATTGTTGCCCTGTGGTTGCTCTCTTCCTGCACAGGTGAGAAGACAAAACATTTTACCGTTGCTTTTTACAATGTGGAAAATCTTTTCGATACCGTTGACGACCCGCACAAGCACGACAACAAATACCTTCCCGACAGTAAAATTCCTTGGAATACAAAAAGATATGAACATAAACTGGATAATCTTGCAAAAGTGATGTCGGTTATTGACCCAAACGGGTTCCCTTCGGTATTCGGCCTGGCAGAAGTGGAAAACCGGCAGGTTGTTGAAGATTTGATCAATCATGACGGTTTGAAAAATGCAGGATACAAGATCATCCACAAAGATAGTCCCGATGAGCGGGGCATTGATGTGGCTATGTTGTATCAACCCGGTAAATTTCAACCGGTGCAAACCCGCTTTATCCGTTTGCAGTTTCCTTCCGACCCCAACAACGGTACAAGAGATATCATTTATGCCAAGGGGTTGGTTTATAACATGGATACCATACATATTTTTATTAATCACTGGGTTTCGAGGTATGGCGGAAAGGCCAAAACCGATCCGTTCAGAAGATACACAGGTCATTTGTTGCGGCTGATTACCGACAGTATTTTTAATATGCAACCCAATGCCAATATCTTGATAACCGGCGATTTAAATGACAATCCTACCGACACCAGCGTTTTGATTTCTCTCGGTGCCAAAAAACCTGTCCCACCCTATGCCCGGAAACAACTGTACAACCTCAGTCTTGAAGCATATGAAAACGGCGAAGGCACCGTATATTACCGCGGGTGGCATATGTTTGACCAGATTATCGTTTCCACGGCACTGGTTGCCGGCCACAACGGAATGAAAGTAACTTCGAACAAAGAGACAATCGTAAAAAAAGACTGGATGCTATACCACCCGAAAAAGGGCCCCGCCCGGCCAAACCGTACTGCTGCTGGCAAATATTACGGCGGTTACAGCGACCACCTTCCCGTATTTATAGATATAGAGGTGGATATGACGGGTGAGATTTTTACCATTATTTAAATGAAAGGTAAAGAGAAAGCACCGGCGTAACCATTACGGCTATCCTTGTATATCCGTCAGATAAATAACAAGCGATAAAAAGAGGTATAAAAGAAGGATAAACGGAACTGAAATTACCTGAAGGAAAATAATTAAAACAAGACTGATAAGCAGGAAACCGTATTTAATCATGTTTTCTTTAAAGCCGAAAGAGTTGAATTTTAACGAGAACATGGGGAAATTACTGACAAGTAACAATCCGCCGAAAACCGCAACGGCGATTAAAAAGTAACTGTTGGTAATAATCATGTAGAAAAAACCGCGATCGGCATAAAGCGTTTGTCTGATTAGCGGCAATGAAGCGATGAGCAATGCCAGGGCAGGTGTGGGAAGACCTTTGAAAGAGTACTGTTGTTCGCTGTCGATATTGAACTTAGCCAGCCGTAATGCACCGAACCAGGGAACCAAAATTGCCACAAACGGTATGAAATTAATCCCTTCGATCAGCTCCACAGGTTTGCCATGGCTTAAGACAAGCATCTGATAAAGAATAAACCCCGGAGCAACGGTAAAAGAGACCACATCGGCAAGCGAATCGAGTTGCAAGCCGATATTGGATTTGGCATTTAAAAGCCGGGCGGCAAAACCGTCGAGGAAATCGAAAACCGCCGCCACAAAAATGAATGTTCCGGCAATGGCCAATTGGTCGGGTTCGCCTTTTACTGCATAATAAATGGCAACCATTCCCGAGGTCAGATTTAATAATGTGATAAAATTAGGTATGTGTTTGAATATTTTCATACGTCAAGATGTTTAATTAATCAAAGGTACAAAAAATACAGTCTTCGGGGTAAACTTTTTTATAAACAAATTGCACGAATTACACAGGTTTTTAACTCCATTTGTTTTTTGAGCAAGTTGATTACTGCAACCGGTCAAAAGCTAAAAAATATTAACATTTATTTGGATTTAGTTAAAATAGTGTTAAATTTGCCCGAATCTTATTTATCACAAACTAAATTATTATGGCAAAAGTTCTTGTACTTGGCGCCGGTATTTCCGGCCATACAGCTTCGGCCTGGCTAAAAAAGAAGTTAGGGAAAAAGCATGAAGTTGTTGTAGTTGCACCTACCATGCACTACCATTGGATTCCTTCTAATATCTGGGTTGGCGTAGGCCGAATGACCCCCGACCAGGTAAAATTCCGGTTGGAAAATCGCTACAAAAAGCAAAACATAATTTTTAAACAGGC
>JALVZH010000349.1 GCA_027022105.1 Bacteroidales bacterium
CCGACACAAAAATCTTTGTTTCCGATTCCACTGAAAACGAAGGTCAGTTTTTGTCAGCATAGTTGCAAAAAGCCACCGGATACCCTTTTGAAGTGTCCAAAACCGCCGGTCAAAACGGAAACATATCCCTTTCGATACTCAACCCTTATAACGACGAAATTGGAGACGAAGGTTATCTGTTGAACTGCGACGAAACGGGAATAACAATAGAGGCAAACACGCTCGACGGTATTTTTTACGGAACCCAGACTTTACGCCAGTTGCTTCCTGTTGAAATAGAGTCGGAGGAACCCGTTCAGGGTGTAACCTGGGATGTATCTTATGCCGATATTACCGATTATCCGCGATTTTCGTGGCGGGGCCTGCACCTCGATGTTTCGCGCCACTTTTTCGATGTGGATTTTATTAAAAAATACCTCGATATTATGGCTGCCAACAAACTGAACCGTTTTCACTGGCACCTGACCGACGACCATGGATGGCGCCTCGAAATTCAAAGCAAACCGCTGTTGCAAACCATTTCGGCATGGAGAACATGCAACGGAGTTACTTATGGCGGCTATTACACACAGGAACAAATTGCCGATATTGTACAGTATGCTGCCGACCGCCACATAATGATTATACCCGAAATAGAAATGCCCGGCCATACCATTGAGGTACTGGCGGCATACCCCGAATTGTCGTGCGCCACGGCATCGCAACCGCACGGAGGTCCTTTTCAGGTACGCTGCAACTGGGGAACTTCCGAACACATCTTTTGTGCCGGAAAAGAGGCGACATTCGATTTTATTGAAGATGTCCTCGACGAAGTCTGCCAGATGTTTCCCGGGCCATACATACACCTTGGCGGCGACGAAGCTGTAAAAACCATGTGGCAACAATGCCCCGATTGTCAGGCCAGAATGCAACAGGAAGGTCTTGCCAACGAAGAAGAACTGCAACGCTATTTTATGGAACGCGTGGGCAACTACCTCATTTCCAAAGGCAAAAAATGGATAGGCTGGAGCGAGATAACCTACGGCGGAGTTCCCGACAGCGCCACCGTTATGTCGTGGCTTGGCGAAAGCTCGGCCATTATCGCAGCACAACAGGGGCACGATGCCATTCTCTCGCCATACGATGTTTTGTACCTCGATGCCGTTCAGTCCGACGACCCCAACGAGCCCATATCCATCGGCTATGCGCCCAACACCCTTGAGGAAATCTTTTTCTACGACCCCATGCCCTCGGCACTCACCCCTTCGCAACAGCAATACATACTCGGCCCCCACAGCTGCCTCTGGACGGAATACATCAGCGAAACGGACCATGCCGAATACATGATTTTACCGCGAATAATGGCCCTCTCGGAAATAGCCTGGTATGGCAACGATAACGACTTCGGAGATTTCCGGAAAAGAGTGTTCCCCAAATTCGACAGGCTCGATATCATGGGATACAACTACCGTCCGCTCGATTTCCCCGAAAACATCCTGCCGCACGACCTTTACACCTGCCAGGATGAGGTTACCCTTACGCTGGATATTCCGGGGCACTCTTTCTACTGGAACAACCCCGGCAATTCAACTACCAATTCCATTACCGTAAACACCGGCGGAACCTATAAATGCTATGTAGATTATGTGAATGGCATTAAAACGGCCGAAACCACGGTTCACTTCAACAACAACATTACCCAACCTGAAGTAACCCTTACCGATACCACCTGGAATGCCGAAGGAAATGCGGCAACCTATTATTGGTACGATGACAACGACAACAGGATTTACCGCGGAAACAATTTCCAATATCCGCCGGGTGCCGATCCCGAAAATTACAAAATCTCGGGTGTAAACCCGGTAAACAAAATGAACACCGTATATCTTAAAGGCAATGAAAATTACGCCGAATTGGAAAATTCGGAATTCCTGAACGGAACACAGCAATTTACCATCTGCAGTTGGGTATATATCCACGACTATACCATATGGGATCAGCTTTTTACCAAAAGACAAAACACAAGCCGGCGCATTTCAGTCGAACTTGCCAACGACGCATTTTATTTTGAACTGGGAAACGGCAGCAACACGTACGGCTATACCGGAGCCCTGGTGGAAAAAGACAAATGGTATCATCTTGCATTTGTGTACAACGGCAACGGAACAAATAATGAGGAAAGAATGATGGTTTATATCAACGGACAGAAAACAAACCTTACCTATTCGGGAACCATTCCGGCAACAACCGCCAGCAACCAGATTCCGTTTACCATTGGCGACCACAGTGCAAATCCCGATTTTGAATTTACCGAAACAAGCCTCTGGAACATTGCACTCGATTCGGCTCAGATACAAAATGTTATGCACGAACAACTGCAAGGAAACGACACCGGACTTGTTTATTATTTCAAAACCGAAGGCAACGGCGACACCCTCGTAAACTATTGTACCAACAACACCTACACCGCCACCATTATCAATTACGACTCGCTGAACCGGAAAAATGAATATACCGATATTTTGTTATACGGTTGCGAAAGCGAAAAATGGCGGGTGCGGGATGTAATTGCAGGCACAAACGAACGGAACCGGGAAATAAAAAATCTGAACTTATTCCCCAATCCCAACAACGGAACGTTCACCTTGTCGTTTACCCTGGCCAAACCGGCTACCGTCCGGGTTAACATTTACGATATGAGCGGGCATCAAATTTACCGCAACAGGTATTACAACGTGCGCAAAGTAAATGACAACCTGAGTCTGAAAGCGAAACCGGGCACCTATATTTTAAAAATAACCGCCGGCGGAAGTACGGTAAACAAGAAGTTTTCAATACACCGGTAAACAAAAACAGGGCAAAAACGGAAACCGTAAAAAAATTTTAACGATAGTTAGGATTGTATGAAGAAAGATTCTATTTTTGCACCCCCAAAACGAGAGGGAAATTTTACCCTCGAATTTGGAGTAAAAAGTGGCCGGGGACCGGTAATAAGGTTTTCGCGCCGGGATTAACAAAAAAATAATAAACAAATGAAAGCAGATATTCATCCGAAAAATTACAGACTGGTAGTTTTCAAAGACATGTCGAACGATTATGCGTTCATCACCCGCTCTACGGTTAACACAAAAGACACCATTGTTTGGGAAGACGGAAAAGAGTACCCATTGGTAAAACTGGAAATTTCTCACAAATCACATCCTTTCTTCACCGGCAAAATGAAACTTGTGGATACTGCAGGACGTGTTGATAAATTTAAAAACCGTTATAAAAAACATTACGAGCAAAAAACGAAGTAAGGGTTTAAGTAAGGCGATGATAAACTCCTGTTCTTTTCTTAGAGCAGGAGTTTTTTTTATGCCCTATTTTTTAACCGAAGATTTTTTATCAGGGGCGGCCCCGGGTTTATAGTTGCATGCCGCAAGGCATCGCAATCTGCGGGTTTGTAGTTGCATGCCGCAAGGCATCGCAATCTGCTGTCCGCTTGTAGTCCTCGCCGGCACGGCTGTTCGGCTATGATGCGGCTGCGGGGTCTTCGCTCACCGCTCAGCCTCCTCTCCGCAAGCCACACAAGCCCTGCCGCCTGCGGGCTACCGCTTCCATCCCTGCCGCAACTTCCCGTTCTGCATTCTTACATCTTATATCTGACACGCGTCCGCTGCAGGCTGACCAAACATACTCCGGATTTCCGACTTCCTTATTCACAAATTATCTATTCTTTTTCCAAAAAAACATTGGCAATTAAACAACCTGTATTACATTTGCCCTGTCATTAAGTATTGAAATTTATTAATCTTTAAAATTTACCTTATGAAAAACAGAATTTTTACCTTTTTTATCCTGGCAATGCTGTCGTTGGGTCTCAACGCACAGATTTTCAGTGATGATTTCGAAAGCTACGTTACCGGCCAGCATTTGGCACAACAGGCAGGATTTCCGTGGACAACCTGGAGCGGTGCCACAGGTGGCGCCGAAGATCCCCTGGTAACCGAAGCCCAGGCCCAGCAGGGAAGCAAAAGCTTTGTAATAGAGGGAACCAACGATTGTGTATTGATTTTCGGCGATTCAACGGAAGGCCGTTACAAAATTGATTTTTATATCTATATTCCTTCCGGTAAGCTGGGGTATTACAACCTTTTGGCAACTTTTGCGGGAAGCAACAGCGAGTGGGCTACCCAGGTATTTTTTGATGCCGGTGGTCAGGGTCATATGGATGCCGGTGCCGAATCGGCTGCCACCTTTACCTACAATTATGACCAATGGATTCATATAGAGCATTATGTGGATTTGGACAATGACTGGGCCGAGTTTTATGTTGATGGCGATTATGTTTACGATTGGCAATGGACCCTCGGAACTTTTGGAAATCCGGTTCCCAAAAGGCTTTCGGCTGCCGACTTTTATGCCTGGACGGGAAATGCCAAAGGAACCCCCCAGGCCTATTACGATAACCTTACTTATGCTGTAAGTCTGCTGCCCGATGCTCCCCAAAACCTGACAGCTACTCTTAACGATACGCTGGTTTCTCTGTCGTGGGATGCTCCTGCCGACGGAACGCCCGATTCCTATTATTTATATAAAAACGGACATATGTTTGCCACTACAACCTCCACATCTTATGTGGATAGTTTGGATTACCCCGGAACCTATACTTACGATGTAAAAGCGCATTATCCTGATGCAGGACTTTCGGGATTTGCCGGCGAAGTTTCGGTACTGCTCGAAGGCGGATTGGAAAGAGAGTATGTTTTGGTGGAAATAGGTACCGGAACGGGTTGCCCCTATTGTCCGGGAGCTGCCATGGGAGCCGACGATATGATTGCCAACGGCGACCCCGTAGCTGTAATTGAATACCACAACTACAACTCCAATGATCCTTTTAATAATGACGAGTCGGTAGTAAGGACCGGTTATTACGGAATAACAGGGTATCCTACAGCCTATTTCGACGGCGGAAATGCAATTGTGGGCGGCAGCTATAACCAAAGTCTTTACGATAGTTACCATCCGGTAGTAATGGACCGTTCGGAGGTGGCATCTATTTTTGATATTGATTTGAATGCAAATCTTGCAGTTCGTTCCACCGATTTTGATGTTACTGTAAACGTTACCAGAACTTACAATTACTATGGAAATGATGTACGTGTCTATCTTGCATTGACCGAGTCGAAAATTCCGTATAACTGGCAGAACCAAAACGAAATAAATAATACCTGCCGGGCTATGTATCCCGATGCACAGGGACAACAGGGCACCTTTGGTCTTAATGTTCCCGAAACATTTAACTATTCCATTTCCGTCCCCGATGACTATGTGGTTGAAAACTGCAACCTGATTGCTTTTGTACAGGATTACGATACAAAAGAGGTATTGCAAACGGCAATGGTTAACCTTGGCGATGTAGTGGGTATTGCCGAGCAGGGGGCAACATGGACAAATATCTATCCCAATCCCGCAAAAGATTTCGTAAACATCGAAACAGCCTCGCAAATGCGTCACATCCGGCTGTATGATGTAAGCGGCAGAGAGGTGTCGGATTATGCTGTTGACAGCAAACAGATACATCTTGATGTTTCGCAATTGCAACAGGGAATCTATTTCCTGCGCATTAAAACGGAAAACGGTATGATTTCCGGAAAAATTACTGTTGAATAAATAGATTTTTTGAACAATAAAAAACGGGACAATGCTTTTCGGCTTGTCCCGTTTTTTATTTAACGATCTATTTCAGGTTTTTATATAAAACGGTTTTGCAGTATTTGGTGATAAATATTAACGGCTAAAGCCGGTGAATTCTTTTGTTGTGTTACCCGCACTAAAGTGCGGAAGAAAAATATCTTTGACATTTTTTGCGGGTTAAATTATCAGGGTTAGATGTCTCAAGACGATATTGTCGTGAATGCCATTGTGCGCCTGAAAAAATGCGTGGGGTATCGAAATAATCTCTAAAGATGATATTAGAAATATTGCTTAAGATTGAAGTTGTTTAAAGTTAACGTGATGACAATGAGTATAAAATATTGAAACCCAGAAAATGAATTCCATTATTCCCCTCCTTGGAGAGCCTGTCCCGACTTTACGTCGGGAGGCAGGGGTGGGTTTATTAAAAAAAGATATTCACTTTTCTGGGTTTCAATATTTTATAATTTATCAAATGTTTAGACTTTAAACAAGTTTATTTACTATCTAACTTCTTCCAACCTTTTCCAACGCCTTTTTTATATCCGTAATGTCGGTTTTGATAATCCTTATGCCTGCATTGTCCAAATCATGTTTCAGGTGTTTTCCCACTTTGTTGAGCAATATTGCATCACAATCTTTAATCCGGTTTATCAGGTCGGCATGGCTGTGTTCTTTTGTCTCGTCGTGATCATCTTCTTCCCTGTGCCTGTTAGGGACAGCACCGGCCTCTTTCCAGACTCCGTTTTCCAAAACAAAAATTTGAAACAGGGGAGCCCTTCCCGTTCTCCGGAAGATACTTTCTTTATCTTGTGTAGGAACCGCTATTTTCATCGTTATTCAATTTTTAATGGCAAAAGTAAATGAAATTATATGTAACCGAAACAGATATGTTAAATGATTGTAAAGAAATAAAAAAACATCACATGTAATATGATGAAATTCAGGTGTCTTTTAAAAAAATTACGTGATTTACCTAAATAAATCCAAAAGTGCGTGGGCCTTTGAGAATAAATATTATAGTTTTGCCAACTGAAACAAAAGGTTGAGCGTATGTCTAAAAAAATCTATTCGGTAATAAAGGGTACCGGAAAATATATTCCCGAACAGACCATAAAGAATTCGTATTTCCTTAATAATGAGTTTTATAACGAAAAAGGCGAAAAACTGGAAGCCGATAACGAAGAGATTATCGAAAAGTTTTACCAGATTACCAATATAGCCGAACGAAAGTATGCCGGCGACGATGTAGTGAATTCGGATATGGCAATTGTGGCTGCACAAAGGGCCATTGAAGATGCCGGAATAGATCCCGAAACACTGGATTACATCATTTTTGCACACAATTTCGGTGATGTTAAGTTTCATAACCGCCACTCCGAGATGGTTCCCAGTCTGGCATCGCGTGTAAAACATGCTTTGAAAATTAAAAATCCGGAAACCATTGCCTACGATATGCTTTTCGGCTGTCCGGGATGGGTTCAGGGAATGATTCAGGCAAACTATTACATTCAGTCGGGTGATGCCAAAAGAGCCATGGTAATCGGTGCCGACACCCTTTCCCGTATTTCCGACCCGCACGACCGCGACAGCATGATTTATAGCGACGGTGCAGGTGCCACAATTATAGAAGGAATAGAAAGCGATACGCCTGTGGGAATGATTTCGCACGCAATGCGTACCGATACGCTGAATGAAGCCTATTACCTTTGGATGGATAAATCGTACAAGCCGGATTATGAGGGTGATGAGCTGTATTTGAAAATGTTCGGACGCAAGTTGTATAATTATGCTTTGATTAATGTCCCTCAGGTTGTTAAAAAGAGCCTCGACAAAGCCGGACTTGATCTTTCGGATGTAAAGAAAATATTAATCCATCAGGCCAACGAAAAAATGGATGAAGCCATTGTAAAACGCCTGTTTAAGTTGTATGGATACGATCAGGATTTTGACAGAAGCATCATGCCCATGACCATTTCGTGGCTGGGCAACAGCTCGGTGGCTACGGTGCCCACGCTGCTCGATATGATGATGAAACATGAAATTAAAAACCAGAAGTTTTACAAGGGCGATCATCTTGTTTTCTGCTCGGTAGGAGCCGGGGTTAACATCAACTCGTTTGTTTACAAGTGTCTTGATTAGCTCCGTTTTTTCTTAAATTGTGTCATCGAAAAGGTTTTATTTGGGAGCGGTAATTAGCAGGTATATAGCTATCAGTGTGTAAATTATGTTGGGAATCCAGGCCCCGATGGCGGGCGACAAATCGCCGTATGTCGAAAATACCGTGGATATCTGCATAAACAAAATATAGGAAAAGGTTAACGCAATACCCAGTCCGAGGTGCATACCGATTCCTCCTCTTACCTTACGGCTCGACAGTGCCATTCCGATAAAGGTCAGAATGATAATGGCTGCCGGACTGGCGAGTCGCTTGTACTTTTCCACCTCATATTTTTTATATGCCAGCGAACCTTTTAGCTTTTCCGCTTTTATATATTCGTCAAGTTGGTACATGTTCATTTCTTCAAAATACTCTTTGATGGTATATAAATCCGAGGGCTTTAAACGTAATGTGGTATCCATTTTTGTTCCTTTCCGGAGATGTTCCTTCCCCTCTTTAAATTCCCTGATGTAATAATTTTTGATAATCCACTTTTTGTTGGTTGTGTCGCGCTCAATCCGTTGTGCCGATAATTTTGAAACCAGTTTTTGACCGTCAAATTTTTCAAGGGTAAACCTGAATCCGCTGTTGCGTTCTTTGTTGTACGATTCCACATAGGCAAAAACCCCAGGTTCAATCTGAAAGTGCATGTTTCTGTCACCCTGTTTGGTTAGTTTTTCCATGTATTTATCCTTAAATATCCGGCGTGCATGATTGGTTTTCGGGATTAGGAAGTTGCCGAGATAAAACGACAAAACAGCCAGCAGAATGGCAGATATGATGTAGGGAACAAGCAAACGCCAAAAACTGATTCCGCTGCTTAACATGGAAATAATCTCTGTATTTCCGGCCAGTTTTGAAGTGAAAAAGATGACCGAAATAAAGGTAAACAGGTAAATAAACAGATTGATGAAATAGGGGATGAAATTCAGGTAATAATCGAAAATAATGGCCGATAAAGGTGCGTGGTTTTTAATAAACTTATCCATGTTTTCCGACAGGTCGAATATGATCACAATGACAATGAGCAGGGTAATGGCATAAAAAAAGGTGCCGAGAAATTTTCTGATTATATACCAATCAAGTATTTTCATCTCTGTACTGTGATTCTTATTAAAACCAACGCAAAATAACCAAATTTATGGTTTTGGCGGGTTAATATTACAGGCGCTGTTTAATTTTGGGTATCATTGCGGATTTCCATTGGGCAAAATCCCCTTCAATAATGTGTTTTCTTGCTTCACGCACAAGCCAGAGATAAAAGCTCAGGTTATGCAGGCTGGCAATCATGCCGCCCAGCATCTCCCTTGCCGAAAAGAGATGTCGTAAATAAGCACGTGAATAGTGGTGGTCAACAAAAGAATTGCCTTCGGGATCTACGGGCGAGAAGTCGTTTTCCCATTTTTTATTTTTAATATTGATGATTCCGTTTTTTGTGAACAACATGCCGTTGCGACCGTTGCGGGTAGGCATTACACAGTCGAACATATCCACTCCCAACGCAATGCTTTCCAGTATATTTTCGGGTGTTCCCACTCCCATAAGATAGCGGGGTTTGTCTTTGGGCAGGATGTTGCAAACCAGTTCCGTCATTTCGTACATCATCTCGTGGGGTTCGCCAACCGACAAACCGCCTATGGCATTCCCGTCGGCTTCGTAAGAGGCGATTACTTCTGCCGATTTCTTTCGCAGATCAGCGTAAACGCTTCCCTGTACAATGGGGAAAAGGCTCTGGCCGTAGCCATATTTGGGTTCGGTTTCATCCATTCTTTTTACACACCTGCCAAGCCATTGATGGGTAATTTCAAGCGAATCCTTTGCATATTTGTAGTCGCAGGGGTAAGGGGTACATTCGTCGAAAGCCATCACAATATCGGCACCGATGCTTCTTTGGGTGTCGATAACATTTTCGGGGGTAAAATGGTGGCGCGAGCCATCGATGTGCGATTGGAACAAAACCCCGGTTTCGTCCAGTTTCCGCCGGTGGGTGAGCGAATATACCTGATATCCGCCACTGTCGGTAAGAATCGAACCTTTCCAACCGTTGAATTTATGCAATCCTCCTGCCTGCTCAATAATTTTTGTTCCCGGCCTCAAATAAAGATGATAGGTATTGCCCAGAATAACAGGGGCTTTTACATCTTCCGCAAGGTCTTTAAAATGAACCCCTTTTACCGACCCGACGGTTCCCACAGGCATAAAAACGGGTGTTTCTATGGTGCCGTGGTCGTTTTTTATTATTCCTGCCCGTGCAGAACTTTTGCTATCTGTTTGTGTTACCGTAAATTGCATTCCAAATAAAAAATTTCGGCAAAAGTACACTAATTTTTTATCTTGAAAAGCAGGGAATTCAACCGGAGTCTTTTCCGTGACAAAGCATGATGTTGCAGAATAACTGATATGTTGATATCCCGGTGATAATCTTTTCTTCAAAGCAGGAGAGATATCTTCCCGCCATAAAAATTTATAATTCATATATCTGTATAGTAAGGTGTTAATAGTTGTTTTTGGTTGTTCTAATCTCGGGTCTCGTTTTCAAAATAACTTTATTGTGGTCTTCCTGCCATTTTCAAAAGTCATTTTAATACCTTTGTCGCACAGATTACAGCTTGTTAAAAATGAAAAAGATAAGAATAGCCATTAACGGTTTCGGGAGAATAGGAAGAATTACCTTTCGCAACATTCAAAAGAAAGAGAATATGGAAGTGGTGGCCGTCAACGACCTCACGGATGCGGCAAACCTTGCTCATCTTCTGAAATACGATTCGGTGCAACGTGCGTTTGACGGGACAGTGGAGCACAACGGAAAACATATTATCGTCAATGGAAAAAAGATTGAGGTGTTTAACGAACCCGACCCGGCCAAACTGCCTTGGAAACCTTTGGATATTGATGTGGTTATTGAGTCCACAGGCCGGTTTGTGGAATACGGGCAGGCCATAAAACATGTGGAACGGTCGGGTGCCCGCAAGGTAATCATTTCGGCTCCTGCCAAAGGAGAGCACGACAATGTTAAGTACGTTGTTTTGGGTGTTAACGACCATATTATCGACCGCAATGATGTGATTATCTCCAATGCGTCGTGTACCACCAACAATGTTGCGCCTCTGATTATGATACTGGATGAACTTTGGGGTATCGAAAAAGGATTTATGACCACAGTACATTCCTATACCAAAGACCAGAACCTTGTGGACGGGCCGCACAAAGACTGGCGACGTGGCCGCGCGGCAGCCTATTCCATAGTGCCTACCACTACGGGTGCTGCCAAGGCTTCTACCAAAATATTTCCACACCTGAAAAACAACCTTGGCGGGGCCGGAATCCGTGTACCGGTACCCGACGGCTCATTAACCGACCTGACCTGTACCCTGAAGAAATCGACCAGTGTGGAGCAGATTAATAAAGCTTTTAAAAAAGCGGCGGAAGGCAGGCTTAAGGGAATTTTACAATATACCGAAGATCCCATTGTGTCCATGGATATTATCGGGAACACCCATTCGGCGGTTTTTGACGCCAACCTGACAGCCGTTTTGGGCGATAAAAACAAACTGGTAAAAGTAGTAGCTTGGTACGATAATGAGATGGGGTATTCCAGCCGGCTGGTGGAATTAATAGAAAAATTTGTTTAAAAGAAACGGTAATTTTGCTATAAATTTTTATCCAACCACGGAAGCAACTCCAAAGCTGCAGTTTCTCCCGCCTGAATAATCTCTTCGGCATGTTTAAAGTCGGCCCAGTTAAGTTTGCCCATGGAACATTGAACCACTTTATCGGCATGTTTCGTTCTGTATTGTTTCAGGTGATAGTTCCTGATTATTTCGGAACGCAGAATAATATCCACACCACTTGAAAGATCTCCTGTAATTGATATTTCCGGTTCCACATCCACACCAATTATCAATTCATCCTCATTTTTCTTTAACGGTGAAACAGGAACCACATCAATAACGCCGCCATCCACAAGAAGTCTGTTCCTGATTTTTACAGGCGGGAAATAACCCTGAATGGCGCTACTGGCACGCATTGCTTTTCGCAGACTTCCTTTGCTTAATACAACTTCTTCGCCTGAAATGAGGTCGGTTGCCACTGCACTAAAAGGAATAGCAAGATCTTCAATTTTTTTACCGGGAAACAACCTGTAAACTTTGCACACAAGTTTTTCATCGTAAATACTGCTTTTTCCCAAGGTTTTAAACAGAGAAAGCCCTGCTTTTATTCTTGACATCACGTAAAGAACTTTTTCCGTAAAATCTTCCTTGTGGTCGCCAAGAGAGGCAAAGTCATCAAAATTAAATTGCTTAAAAAACGGATTCTCAATGAATTTAAACGACAACTCATAAAGCGCTTCCCAGCTTGGCTGATAAGCATATAACCCGCCTACAATAGAACCCATACTGCAGCCGCTAATCCGGCTGATGGGAATTTTTTCTTCTTCCAGAACTTTCAGAAATCCTATGTGGGCCAGACCGCGGGCTCCACCACCACCGAGGGCAAGAGCAACTTTTTTCATTAATCAACTTTTACAAAATCAAATGCATTGGCAAACTGAGGATTGATTATAATGTTTCCTTTTTTGCCTACCCATCCCCATTTACCACCCATTCGTACACGGGCACGTCCGCCCACAAAGGCTTCAACCTTTTCAAACTGAGGATTGACAACATATTTTCCTTTTTTGTTGATAAATCCCCATAATTTTCCCGATTTTACTGCTGCCAGCCCTTCGTGGAACGACTCAACAGCAGCAAACTGCGGGTTGATAACATATTTCCCCTCCTTATCAACAAAGCCCCACAATTTGCCCATTTTAATGGCAGCAAGTCCTTCGCTGTAATCCTTCATCGCAACAAACTGTGGATTAACCACATACTTCCCGTTTTTATCAATAACACCGAATTTACCTCCCTGACGCACAACGGCTACACCACCGCTAAAAGAGCCGGCTTTTTCGAATTGGGGGTTAATTGCCCATGTTCCCGAATGATCGAGGTACCCCCATCTTTTAGCCATATAAGCAGCCGAGAGACCCTCGCTAAAGTCGTTCAGGTGATCATACTGCGGGTTGATGGTATAACTTCCTTTTTTGTCGATAAAGCCCCACTTGCCATCTTGCCTTACTCTTGCCATCCCGTCATGAAAATCGCGTACTTTTTCAAATTGCGGATTGATGGAAAATGCTCCGTTTTTATCCACAAACCCCCACATTTTGCCCACCAATACGCCTGCAAGCCCTTCGTGAAAGTCTTTAACACGTGTAAACTGCGGATTGATGGCAATGCTTCCTTTGCTGTCGAGAAAACCCCACACTTTTCCAACCTGTACGGCTGCCAATCCTTCGTGGTAATTGTGCAAATGAACGTATTGCGGATTTACGTGCCAGTTGCCGTCTTCGGTAATAAAACCCCAGAGTTTACCGGTACGGGCTGCAGCCAGAAATTCCTGAGAGAACATCTGTCCGGAAATAAGAATGGCAGCAAAAATCAGGACTAATTTTTTCATAGCTTTTTATTTTTAATAAAGATTTCTGGTTCAAAAATGCTAAAATATGAATAATTTTTATTTACGAATGTAGAACTGTTATAAACAGTAAAATGAATTCTGAATTTTAGTAAAATGATGAGGGCGGCCGGGCGGGCTGTCCGCTTATAGTCCTCGCCGGCAGGGCAGTTCGGCTACATTTCGGCTGCGGAGTCTTCGCTCACTACTCAGCCTCCTCACCGCAAGCCTCACAAGCCCTGCCGGCTGCGGGCTGCCGCTCCCATCCCTGCCGCAACTTCCCGTTTTAAAATCTAACACGTGTCTGCCTCTGGCTGATCTTACATCTGATTTCTTACATAAAAAATAATACATAAAAAATAATACATAAAACATAATACATAATTAAGCGTGTCTGCCTCTGGCTGATCATTTCACCCCTCCCGTCCCAATTCAGACCCGCCTTAGGCGGGGAAGAATCTCCCCTAATGCTACTCTTCCAATTCAACATACGGTACGGACATCATTCGGAGATTCATCGGGCACGCCTGCCCTAATGCTTACCATCAGTACCCTCTGAATTGCCGGGTGTAGTGTATGTTGTATTTCCCAACCCCGCTTGATCATTGAGCCTTATCCCCCCCAAATTAATTGAACACATATCTGCCTTCGACTTATTAAACATATTACATTACATAATATATCCAAATGCGTGTCCGCCTCAGGCAGATTGGAGATGAATTAAGGAAAGAGAAAGAGTTTTTTTGGCATTGCGGTATTTTTAATTTTACTTTGCAGACCAAAGAAAAACAGATGGAATTTTTATCTTATTTATTTTTCCGGTTATTGGTTTGGTTTATCGGCATTTTGCCATTCCGGGCTGTTTATTGGTTTTCCGATTTTACCGCTTTTATTCTGTATGCTGTTGCGGGTTACAGAAAAAAGGTGGTTATGGATAATCTGAAAAGCTCGTTTCCTGAGAAACCTGAAGAAGAATTAAGAAAAATTGCCAGAGCAACATACCGTAATCTTGCGGATGTTACTTTGGAGGGTATTAAAGTATTTTCGATGAATACCGCTGAGATATTAAAACGTTACCGGGCAGTAAATCCCGAGGTGTTATCCCTTCCCGAATATAAAGAAAAAAGTATAATTACGGTTTCCGCCCATTTATGCAATTGGGAGTGGGGAGCTTTTACACTGCCCGAACATACGGCAAGAAAAGTCGTGGCATTTTATAAGCCGTTATCGAATAAATCTATCGATTCATATCTTAGAAAAAACCGTGCACGCGGAAATACCATATTGTTGTCAATAGAAAAAACCTCTGAGATTGTTAAACACAGGAATAATAAATCAGTTTGGGTATTAATTGCCGATCAAAATCCTTCTAACCCGCATAAATCGGTTTGGGTAAACTTTTTCGGACGCCCCACGGCATTTTTAAGAGGCCCCGAACTTATGGGAAAAAAGTATAATCTGCCGGTGTTTTTTGTCGAAATAAGAAGAATAAAACGAGGGAATTATGAGTATGAATTAATTCCGGTAGAAGATCATCCCGCAAACTTACAAAAGGGTGAACTAACTAAAAAATTTGCCAATATTCTGGAACAATCTATTAGAAAAAACCCCGAAAACTGGCTTTGGACTCATCGCCGCTGGAAACATAAGATAGAAGATATTGAGAAAGAAAAAAAGTCTTAAATCTGTCATAGTTTTTAAACATTTTCACTAATTTTAAGGCGGTTATTCGTTTTAAAAATATTGTTATGAAAAGGCTGTTTTTATTGATAACGGTAATGTTGTATCAGGCGGTTTATTCCCAAAATATTTCTGAAAACAATTTGCATGATACCACAAAGGTGAAACTCTTTAGCCTGTATCCTGGATATGTGGTTACCCGCAAAGGAGACACGTTAAAGGGATATGTTTTGTTAAAAAATCTGATTGCCAACCAGGACAAAGTGATTTTCTATCCGACACAGGAAAAAAACAAAGAGCAGGCTCAAAAGTTTAAACCCAAAGAGGTGAAAGCATATAAAGTAGGGCCTCGTTATTACGAGTCGTACAAATTCAGGCCGGGGGTATCGTCGTATGCAACCAATGATGCCAAAGCTTATCATTTTGTCCTAAAGGTTATTGACGGGCCGGTTTCTTTATACAAATGGTATTACGAAACAACGCAACGGTCGGAAGACAGAGTGAAAATAAACGAGGAACATCCTTTGGAATCGCATGTTGATTTGAGTTTTGACGAGAACGATTTGAAATATATAACCCTGTTTAAAAAGCTTGACGGTGAAATTACCAAACCGGCACTGAATTTTAAAAAGCAAATGAGCAAACTGTTGGCCGATTACCCTGAGCTTGCAAAGAAAATTGCCAGCAAGGAAAAAGGATACCGCAGTTGGGATTTGGAAAAAATTATCAGGGAATACAACGAATGGTATCTGAAAAACCATTCAGGCGGGAACCATTAATTCCGATTTGCCGTTCTATCCAACAGGTTCTGAATGTCACCGCTTTTGGGGAACTGATAAACCCTTAAACCGAATTCGGGCAAAACCGATAAGATATGATCGAAAATATCGGCCTGAATGTTTTCATATTCAACCCATTCGGTGGTTTTGGTAAAAACATAAATCTGGATGGGTAATCCTTTTTCGGCGGGTTGCAGTTGGCGTACCAGGAAAGTCATGTTTTGGTGAATATCGCTTCTGTTGCTCAGGTAGGCTTTCAGGTAGGCTCTGAAAACACCAATGTTGGTTTGCCGCCTTCCGTTTACCACGACTGAAGGGTCAATACCCATTTTTTTGTTGTACTCTTCTATCTCTTTTTGCTTTTGGTCGAGGTAGGGACGGAGCACTTTAATTTTTTTGAATTTTTCCAGCATTTCATCATCAACAAAACGGATGCTGTCCATGTCGATATAAATAGAACGTTTGATGCGCCGGCCTCCCGATTCCTCCATACCACGCCAGTTCTGAAACGAATCGGTAATAAGACTATAGGTGGGAACCGAAACGATGGTTTTATCGAAATTTTGAATCTTAACTGTTGTCAATGAAATTTCTATTACGGTGCCATCGGCTCCGAATTTAGGTACAGTAATCCAGTCACCGATTTTTAACATTTTGTTGAAAACAAGTTGTAATCCGCCAACAAATCCCAATATAGGATCACGAAAAATCAACATTAATACGGCTGATAATGTACCCAGACTAAGAATTAGTTTACCTACATCTAAATTAAACAAAATGCCAATTATAATGAGAAGCCCGGAGAAGTAAACAATAATTTTAGTGATTTGAACTGCACCTTTAATGGGATGGTCTTTGGCTATATCAAAGCGCTCGTAATAATCATTTATGGTAGATAATATACTGTCTATGATTCCTATTCCGATTAAAGCAAAGAAAGCATCAATCAGTGCTTTGACAAAATTAGCAGCAGGTGTGGCTTTGGTTAATATTTCAGGAACTGTATAATATAAAATGATTGCAGGAACAAGGAATGATATTTTTCTGAAAAAGCGATACTTTAATAATATATCATCAAATTTGTTTTTGCTTTTTTGAATAATGGGGATTATGGCTCTTTTCATAAAATACCAGGTAATCCGGTATGCCAGATAGGAAAAGAACAGAAGAAGAATAAAAAAAACAAGTCTGCTTAAGCCCCCGGCATATTCATCGTTTACTCCCCAGTTTTTTATAACAACGGCAAGTTTGCCAACAAATGTACTTAAATAAAATAGAATCATAATATTTCCGTTTTTAATCTGTGTCAGAAAAAACGCAAAAATAAAACAAATCACAAGATATTTGGTTGATTCCTGTTTAGAGGTATTCAGTCCTTGTTAAATCAAAAGGTGCTTTACCTGTCTGGAAATAGATTCCGTCACATATTCATAAATGCTTCAAGGTATTTTTCTCTGATATAAAGAATTTTTCCCATTTTGAAATTTTCATCAAAAATCCTTACAAAGTCTATCAATCCTTTTTCGTTGTACATACTGCATAAGGCGGCATCGAAATTGTTATCCTCCACGTTATACTTTATTTTTTTAGTAATTTCTTCAAAGTTATCCCAACCGGGTAAAACGGGAACCTGAAGGTAAAAGAATTTGGGATTGTCTAAGTCGTGATAAACATTGTCCACAATCTCTTTTGTTTTGAAAAATTTTCTTACTTTAATCAGCGATTCGAAAGAGTCGAACTTTTTATATTTTGCAAATTCAAATCCCTGTTTTTGAAACTGTTCTATTAGTCCGGAAATATCGTTGTAATGCAAATTTTTTATCCTGATTACTTTGTTTTCCTGATTAGTGATGGTAACAGTGCCCGGTGCACCGTCGAAACCGGGATTGTTTTGCTGTTTTACCTTTTGAATGGCTCTGATAATGGCATCGTCGTCAACCGGTGATTTTATTACGAAATAAAGGGAATCCGGTTTTTCCTTGGGAAGTGTTAATCCGTGATATCCCGGATAGGGTTGATCGGCCTCCAGTACCAGTGCTTTGCATTTGTTTAACGTGTCAACGCTAATCAGTTTTTCTTTTTTAATGATATTACCAATTGAAAATAATGTGTTTTCCGACATATATTTAACTGTTAATGATTAGGCAGCTAAAATAGTGATTTTTTTTTGAA
>JALVZH010000350.1 GCA_027022105.1 Bacteroidales bacterium
TATTCCATCCGCAAGACACAGGGAACATTGGAAAACCTGCAAATTGCTTTGGTAGGCGACCTGAAATACGGCCGTACCGTGCACTCCCTGGTACAGGCCATGAGCCTTTTTAATGCAACATTTCACCTGGTGTCGCCCGAAAGCCTGAAACTGCCCAGCGCCGTGAAAAAATGGATAAAGGATGCCGGACTTGAGTATCATCAATATACCGAACTCGGCGATGTTATTCCGTTTTCCGATATTATTTACATGACCCGCATTCAGGCGGAACGCTTTCCCGACCCGTTGGAATACGAAAAAGTAAAGAACTCATACGTATTGGAAAACAGCATGTTGGAAAATTCAAAGAAAAACGTTCGCATTTTGCACCCCTTGCCGCGGGTAAACGAAATTAGTGAAGATGTGGACGAAAATCCGAAAGCCTACTATTTCCAACAGGCAAAAAACGGGGTTTATGTGCGTCAGGCTTTGATTGCAGCAATCCTCGGACTTAAGGAGTAATGTAGAACCTGAAAATTAAAAAATTATGAGCAAGAAAAGAACAGAATTAATAGTTTCGGCCATCAGCAACGGAACCGTTATCGACCATATCCAATCCGATAATACATTTCGTGTTTTCAAAATACTTGATTTGGAATCGTCTGAAAACCAGGTATATTTCGGAACCAATCTGGAAAGTAAAAAGTTGGGCAAAAAAGGGATTATCAAAATCAGCGGAAAGTATTTCAAACCTGAGGAAATCAGAAAAATAGCCTTGGTGGCCCCCGATGCAACACTTATTGAAATAAAAGATTATGATGTGGTAAAAAAACAGCAAATCGGACTTCCCAAAGAGGTGGATAACATTGTAAAATGTATGAATCCGAGGTGCATTACCAACAATCAGAATGTGGCAACCCGTTTCAGGATTATTAAAGACCATCACGGCCGCACCAAACTGGCATGTCATTTTTGTGAAAAAACCGTGGCTATTGAGGAGATTGAGTTTGTTTAGAAAGAACCGTGAATTAAGGAATGAATTGGAAATAAGCAATCAGCCAGAAGCAGACAAGCGTTTGGATGTGTTATGTATTATGTTTTATGTTTTATGTGATATTAGCTTGCAGCGTACAAGTGCTCAATGAGCAAGGGGGGGATAACCAACAATAGCATACCCGGCAATTCAGAGGGCTCCGACAGGTTAGCCTGAGGGTGGTGAGCCTGATGAATCTCCGAATGTTTTCCGTACTGTATGTTGAATTGGAAGAGAAGCATTAGGGGAGATTCATCGGCATTCTATCCCACATGGCCTACCTGATGATGCCTCTGAATTGTGAGGGGGGTAGTGGCATGAGTAGATTTAACCTGCAACCGGGTTCCCGATTTATTTATATTTTTGGTGCACAAAAGCAATGCAGATGTATATTCCGGAAATTGAAACCCGTTCACCCGGGGAGATAAAAAGTTACCAGGAGAGCCGGCTGCCCGGATTGTTGCAGTATTTAAAAGACAACTCCCCTTTCTATTCGGAACTCTTTAAAAAACACCGTATTGACATTAAGGAGATTAAAAGGCTTGAGGATTTAACCCGTATTCCGGTAACCACCAAAGACGATTTGCAACAGCGGAATGATGATTTTCTTTGTGTGGACAGAAAAAAGATTGTTGATTTTGTTACTACTTCCGGTACTTTGGGCGAACCGGTTACCTTTGCCATGACCGACAAAGACCTCGACCGCCTTGCTTACAACGAATACATCTCTTTTTCCTGCGCCGACGCAACCGATGAGGATGTTTATCAGCTTATGCTTACCCTCGACAAACGTTTTATGGCCGGAATTGCTTACTATCTCGGTCTCAGGAAACTCGGTGCCGGAATCGTGAGAGTAGGCCCCGGGCTGCAGAAACTTCAGTTTCAGAGTATCGAACGCTTCAAACCCACCGGATTAGTGACTGTTCCTTCTTTTATCCCGAAACTCATTGAATATGCCGAAGAAAACGGGATTGATTATAAAAATTCCAGCATTAAAAAAGCGGTTTGCATTGGAGAAGCCATTCGAAATCCAGATTTTTCGCTAAATACTTTGGGGAAAAAGATAAAGGATAAATGGGACATTAAATTATACTCCACCTATGCAAGTACCGAAATGGGAACCGCTTTTACCGAATGCAGCGAAGGCCGCGGCGGACATCACCACCCCGAAATGATTATCGTTGAATTTTTAAACGACAATGATGAACCTGTTGGCGAAGGAGAAGCCGGTGAGGTAACCATAACCACTTTGGGCGTTGAAGCCATGCCCCTGCTGCGTTTTAAAACCGGTGATATTTGTCACCACCATACAGAACCCTGCGCCTGCGGCAGAAATACCATTCGCCTGGGGCCGGTCATCGGACGAAAGAAACACATGATTAAATACAAAGGAACAACGCTCTATCCGCCCGCTCTTTACGATGTTTTGCACGAGATAGATTGCATCGAAAATTATGTGATTGAAGTTTATACCGGAACACTCGGAACGGATGAGATTTTGATAAAAGCAGGATGTCGTTCCGTACCACCGGGAAAAGAAAAGGCCATTAAAGACCACTTTCGTTCAAAACTGAGGGTGGCACCGGAAATTAAATTTTACAATCCGGCAGAGATAATGAAAATGCTTTTTCCTGAAACCAGTCGGAAACCGGTTAAATTTATTGACAAACGGACAAACAGCCTGTAAAATAAATTTCTGAATTTTAACCACAATGAAAAACAATAAAAAATCCGAAACGAACGGGAAGCGCTTTATCAGGCTTTTTTTACCCATGCTTTTTTTAACTGTTTTCTTCTTTGAAAACAAATTGTTGTCACAGGAACTGTCCTTAAAAATAAAAATATTGAATGTAATCCCCGATAAAGGAACCGTTAACATCGCCCTTTTTGACAGTACCGGATTCAGGCAAAAATCAAATCCCGTGGTATCAAAAACGGTTGCCGCCGGGAATGACAGCATTGTAATCGTAACGATGAATAAGATTCCGGCAGGCAGATATTCCATAGCCGTATTTCAGGACACAAACAGCAACAATCGGTTAGACAGAATGGCTTTTGGTATTCCGGCAGAACCTTTCGGGTTTTCCAACAATCCCGGTAATAAAAGGCCGCCAAAGTTTGATGATGCAGCCATATTAACGGAAAAAACAGGGGAGGTTACCATTAAACTAAACCGGTTCAAAAGCAAATCGCCCAAAAAGAAAAACCCCTGAAAACCTGTTTGTTATCAGGGGTTTTAAGTACCCGAGGCGGGACTTGAACCCGCACGACCGCAATGGTCATTGGATTTTAAGTCCAACGTGTCTACCAATTCCACCACTCGGGCACAACGTCAAAGAAAAAATCCCGACCCGATTACCATCGGTGTCGGGATTTGGAGCGGGAAACGGGACTCGAACCCGCGACCCCGACCTTGGCAAGGTCGTGCTCTACCAACTGAGCTATTCCCGCAGCGCTCATTTTGGAGGTGCAAATGTAAAACAATTTTTAATTTTCAAACATGTTTCCAAAAAATTTTTTTGATTTTTTTCGACCTTCACTGATAAAATGAATTCGTACCTTTACATGCCGATTAATGATTTCTCCATCCTTTAAAGACACCCAAAGTATTATAAACGGAATCAGACCAATATAATATCCTGATTTCCATACATTAATTTATGTAAAAATCAATGAAAAAATTGGTGTACCTTTGCACAAAAATTTGAGAGTAGTGGAAATATTAGACAAACTGGAAGTCATAAAAAACCGTTGGGAAGAGATAGGGGAACAGATGAACGACCCTGAAGTAATGTCGGATGTAAAGCGGTTTGTCAAGCTCAATAAAGATTACAAAGAGCTTGAACCCGTTGTGAATGCGTACAAAGAGTACAAAACCCTTTTATCGAATATTGACGAGGCCAAAGAGCTGTTGGAAACCGAAAAAGATCCGGAATACAGGGAGATGGCCAAAGAGGAACTGGAAGAACTGTTGCCGAAAAAAGAGAAACTGGAAGAGGAAATCCGCATTTTGCTTATCCCCAAAGACCCGCAGGACAGCAAAAATGCCGTGATGGAAATCCGCGCCGGTACCGGTGGAGACGAAGCCTCTATTTTTGCCGGCGACCTGTTCCGTATGTATCAGAAGTTTTGTGAGCGCAAAAACTGGAAGGTTGAAGTGGTTGAGATGAACGAAGGTACTGCCGGAGGATTTAAAGAGATAGTTTTCAATGTGATAGGCGACGGTGCATATGGCATTTTGAAGTTTGAATCGGGAGTACATCGCGTTCAGCGGGTACCCAAAACCGAAACACAGGGAAGGATTCACACTTCGGCGGCATCGGTGGTGGTGCTTCCCGAAGCGGACGAGTTTGACGTGGAACTGCACGAAAAAGATATACGCAAAGATACCTACTGCTCTTCGGGACCGGGAGGTCAGTCGGTTAACACTACCTATTCGGCTGTAAGGCTTACCCATATTCCTACCGGAATTGTTGTAACCTGCCAGGATGAAAAATCGCAAATAAAAAACCTGGCCAAAGCAATGAAAGTGCTGCGGACACGCCTCTACGAACAAGAATACAATAAATACCTTGAGGAGGTATCGTCCAAACGGAAAACCATGGTATCCACCGGTGACCGCTCGGCAAAAATCAGGACTTACAACTGGCCGCAGGGACGGGTAACCGACCACCGTATCAACCTGACACTTTATAACCTGCAATCCATCATCGACGGCGACCTGCAGGAACTTATAGAAAAACTGCAAATGGCCGAAAATGCAGAACGATTGAAAGAGGAATTTGGAGAGTAACAATATTAAATAAAATTCTTTATGAATGCCGGGCAGCTTACGGAACTGATTAAAAAGAAAAAGTCTTTTCTTTGCGTGGGACTGGATACCGATATTCAGCGGATTCCTCAATTCTTACACAACGGAAACGACCCCGTTTTTGAGTTTAACAAACGGATAATAGACGCCACACTACCCTATGCCGCAGCCTACAAACCCAATCTGGCTTTTTACGAATCGCTCGGCGCAAAGGGGTGGGAAAGTTTACGAAAAACCACAGAATACCTCAGAACAAAAGAAAAAGAGATATTTATAATAGCCGACGCCAAACGGGGAGACATTGGCAACACCTCGGCAATGTATGCCCGTACTTTTTTCGAGGTTTTCGACTTTGATGCGGTAACCCTTTCGCCTTATATGGGATTCGATACCGTTGAACCATTTTTGCAATACGAAGACAAATGGGTTATTATCCTCGGGCTTACTTCCAACAAAAGTGCCTCGGATTTTGAAGAGCTGCCCCTGCAAAACGGACAACGGTTGTACGAAAAGGTTTTGGAAACAGCATCGCAATGGGGAACCCGAAATCAAATCATGTTTGTTGCCGGCGCCACGCAGGCAAAGGCATTCGGGCAGATAAGAAAAATTGTTCCGGGGCATTTTCTGCTTGTTCCGGGAATCGGGGCACAGGGCGGCAGCCTCGGGGAAGTTGCCGCACAAGGCATGAACAGCAACTGCGGACTGCTGGTAAATTCGTCAAGAGGCATTATCTATGCTTCCGGCGGAAAGGATTTTGCAGAAAAAGCAGCGGAACAGGCGCTTTCGATTCAGCAAAAAATGAAAAGGCTGTTAAGGGAAAAGGGGATTTTGTAAGGAAATTTTCATGCCAGATAATCCTGAAAATTATTTTTTGTAATACAATGAAATTCCGACGGATAGTTTTCCGACCATGTTAACGGGGGCTTTGTT
>JALVZH010000351.1 GCA_027022105.1 Bacteroidales bacterium
GTACAAGGAACAAGCGTGCCTTCGGGTTGCAATTCAAGCATCACATCGTTGCGGCACCAGGTAAGTTGAAAATCATAATTTCTGTTATTGTAAAAATAGGTTTTTTGAAGATATTCTTTAAGCGATTCTTCATTTATATTGTTTTCTCTTGTTTGTAAAATCGTATCAATCCTTTTATCCCGTAAAATTTTTTCCAATTTATCTTTCAATTTGAACTCAAAAAGAGGATCGGAATGCTGAATTAAATAATCAGCCACAAACTCCTGATTTTCTATCTCTTTCTCTTTTGCCGTGATATTTATTATTAAAAAAGCAGTAACCGACAATACCACAATCGAAAGTATATTGCCGAAATATACAGAATAAGCTGAAACATAATTTAACGTAACAAATAACAAAACATACAGCAACATGTAAATTCCGGTTATCTCCATTTCCCAACCGGAAACTATGCTGAAAAAAACAATCGACATCAATACTATCGTATTGATTATCAAATTGTTTAGCTTAGTTTGCCGGTCTAACAGCATTACCGTAATACGAACCAGCAACAGAGTAATGAACCCCGTTAAAGCAATGATAAAATAACCGGTTATCTGCTCGCTTGTAAAAGAAACAAGATTGAAAAAGAGACTTCGTTTGCAACTTTTAAGGTAAAAATCAATGAAATAAATCAGCAACAGTATAAAGGATTGAGCAACGGAAACAAATATCAACTCTGTTTTTACATTTTTTAGATGATATTTTTTTAACAGTCTTATTGCAAAAAATACTGCTACAAGCAATGAAATTAAAAACAACAAATAATTTCCCGGTGATATATCAATTCCCAAAAAAGTAAACGAATTAATAAAAAATGAAGACTCTCTTACAACAGCAGGAAAATTCAGGTAACCATCAACAAAAAATAAAATAGCCAGGTCAAGTAGAAAAAACAAATAATAAAGCAGCTTTCGTTTTACAGTTTGTATAAAGGAATAATATAATTCCGCTATTATCAGTAACACGAGAAAATATGCCGCAAAAAACAGTAATTCAAAAATCAAGTGGTTTTCATTTGCTGCGGATTCTTTATTGTTCCCAACAATACAAATTTTATTGTCCGTATTTATTTGTAGAGAAATATCGGAATGGCTGCATTTATTTGCAGCAACAAGGTCATATTTTGGCGAAAGTATATTTTCCAATTCGGGAATACTTTCAAACAAAACAACCGTATAATCCTTACCGGATATTTTCTTTATCAGATATTTTTTATTATTGTATGAATAGAATAATTCGGAAAAATCATTGTGTATCAATGTGTCAGGGAAACAGAGCCTGTTATCGGCCCAAAATTTTACCGTATCGCCTTTATATATTATTAAATCTCCTTTGAAATTTGAAAACCGTTTGAAAAGGTCGTATTGATCACTATCGTTTATAGCAAGTTTTTGAATAACCGGATTTACCTTAGCATTAAGAGTTTTTTCTTTTTCTTTTAAAATCTTTTCGATTTTATGCTTTATAAAAACGGTATCGTTCTGTTTTTTTAATTCGAAAAACCGTACAATGGTAAACAAAACAATAGTAATCAGCAGAAAGAGGACTAACCACTTAATCCGGATTGTTTTTATATTTATTTCATCGGTTCCCATTATGACCAGGTTTTTCTTTTTGTAATAAAACGGCCACTAAGGTAATTAATTTTATTGATTTTTCCTGAGAATATATATTTTACTGGAATATTGACCGTCTTTTCTCGCCTTTCTGTTGAAACCGAAGCCTTTTATTAATCCTTTTAAAAAGGGAACTTTACAACCTTTATACCGCTCGCTTAGCCAACTTACATAAAAAACGTCAAATTTCATGGGTATTTCAGTAATGAGATGAAAACCGTGTTTATTTATTAAATTCTTCAAAGAAACGGTAGAAAAATGATAAAGATGACGCGGTACGTCCAATGCGGCCCAATATTTTCCGTAATACAATGCATCATGAGCTTCAATGTTTGGAAGTGCGATTATCAAAACACCATCCTCTTTTAATAAATGATTAACTGTTTCCATCCTTTGTTTCAATCCGGAAACGTGTTCCAGTACATGCCACATGGAAATAACATCATACTTTTCTTCCGATTTTTCAAGAAAGTCCAAGTCATATACAGTAATGTTATTTTGTTCTTTTGCAAACTTTCTTGCTTCCGCATCGGGTTCAACACCGGTGGTATTCCATCCTTTTTCATTAAAAAAGCGCAATAGCTCACCTGTTCCGCAGCCAATATCAAGAATGTTTTTTCCTTTGTTGTACTCTGAAACTGTATTGTATTTTTTTGCAATATTTACTTTTCGCACCATCCGGTAAACCAAACTCACAGGTGAAAAAGAATTTGTGTGATGAGAGAGGTAGGCCTCCGTTTGGTAGTACTTTCCCAACAACTCCTTCTCCGGTCTCGGATTTGTAAAAATCAATTGGCAATTATTGCACTTCCACAAGGAAAATTCTTCACCGGTAAAGAAATAATCTTTTGTGTTCAGGTAAGTTTTTATGTCCTTATTTTGACATGCAGGACATTTTTTTAATTCAACCATTATATTGTTGTTTCACGTGGAACAAAAAAGCTATCTGTTTAAAAATACGAGCAATACGTTTATATCGGAAGGCGACACACCACTGATTCTTGAGGCCTGACCAATTGTTTTGGGACGGATTTTATTTAGCTTCTCCCTGGCTTCATATGAGAGCGATTTTAGCTGGTCGTAATCAAAATCGGGTTTAAGTACAAGGTTTTCATATTTCAAAAATTTATTTGCCATTTCTCTCTCTTTTGAAATATAACCTTCGTACTTGATGCTTATTTCAACCGATTCCAGCAGTTCATCATTTACATCAATTTTGTCACAGAATTCTTTCAGGGATTTTTGCTTTTTAGTGAGTGACTTTAAATCTACCTGCGGCCTTAAAAGTAATGCCGATAATTTTATTTTCTGTTTCAGAGCCGTGGAACCTTTCTCTTCAAGATATCTGTTTATTTCATCCGGCTGCGCACTCTCTTTTTTTAAAAAGCGTATCAATTTTTCTGCTTTTTCTTTTTTAGCAAGCATCTTTTCATACCTTTCGGAAGAGGCAAGCCCTATTTTATATGCCTTTTCCGTCAATCGGAAATCGGCATTATCCTGACGCAAAAGAATCCGGTATTCGGCACGCGATGTAAACATTCTGTAAGGTTCATCCACCCCTTTTGTAATCAAATCATCAATCAAAACGCCGATATAGGCTTCCGACCGTTTCAAAACAAACGGCTCCTCCCCTTTTACTTTCCTGTGTGCGTTTATGCCGGCCATCAAACCCTGTGCTGCGGCCTCTTCATAACCTGTTGTTCCGTTTATCTGCCCCGCAAAATAGAGATTCGGGATAAGTTTTGTTTCCAGTGAGTAATCCAACTGTGTAGGCGGAAAATAATCATATTCTATGGCATATCCGGGCCTGAATATCTTTGCGTTTTCAAATCCCGGAATACGCCGCAATGCTTTAAACTGAATATCGTCGGGCAGAGAACTGGAAAATCCGTTTACATAATACTCCACCGTATTCCATCCTTCGGGTTCAACAAACAACTGATGCCTCGATTTATCGGAAAACCGCTCTATCTTATCCTCTATGGAAGGGCAATATCGCGGGCCTGTACCCTCAATTCTGCCGGTAAACATCGGTGAATCGGCAAAACCCAGTTTTAAAGTATCGTGAACAACAGGTGATGTATAGGTAATCCAGCAACTTCTTTGCTTTTTCAATTTCGGTGTATCTAAAAATGAAAACTTTCCGGGATTTTCATCTCCTTTTTGTTCTTCCATTTTTGAAAAATCGATGGTACGTCCGTCAACGCGGACAGGGGTTCCGGTTTTCAATCTGTCCGACTCAAAACCAAGTTCTTTAAGCTGTTCGGTAATGCCGTAACTTGCCGGGTCCCCTATCCTACCCCCTGCCATCTGTTTTTTTCCAATGTGTATCTTTCCGTTAAGAAAAGTACCGTTGGTTAGTATAACCGTTTTAGAATATATGTTGTGTCCCATTGCGGTTTTTACACCGACCAGTTTCTTTTTTTCAAACAGCAATCCGGTAACAATATCCTGCCAAAAATCAAGGTTAGGTGTATTTTCAAGCATTTGACGCCATTTTATGGAAAAGAGCATTCTGTCGCTTTGGGCTCTCGGACTCCACATGGCCGGTCCTTTCGATTTGTTCAGCATCCGGAATTGTATCATACTATTATCAGTAACAATACCGGAATAACCTCCAAGGGCATCAATCTCTCTTACGATTTGTCCTTTTGCAATTCCGCCCATGGCAGGGTTGCACGACATCTGCGCAATGGCATTCATGTTCATGGTAATCAACAATACCTTTGAACCGAGATTTGCTGCTGCTGCAGCCGCTTCGGAACCTGCATGGCCTGCACCTACCACAATTACGTCATAATGTTCATGCATCATATTAATGTTTCACGTGAAACATTTCTTCTGTTGTTTCGGGCAGCAAAGTTAAATAATAATTCTCTTTGACCCTTATGGCTGTTTTTTCTTCTTCGGTATGATCGTCGTACCCGAGCAAATGCAAAATGCCATGAATCATAACACGAAACAATTCAAATTGCGGCAAAACATTAAATTTTTTTGAATTTTCAAGAATTCTATCAAGACTTATGTATATTTCTGTAGATATAACATCCTGATTTTCTGATGTTTGAAAGGTAATTATATCGGTATAGGTATCGTGTTGAAGGAATTTTTTGTTCATCCGGATGAGCTCTTCATCCCGGACAAAAATATAATTGATATTTCCGGGTTTATAACCCTCGTATTCAATGGCTTGCGTAATCCAACTACTGATTTTTTCGTTTAAATAGAGCGAATATTTTTCTTCGGCAAGGTTGTTATACGAAATCATAAGTTTTTTGCGGGCTCTTGATTGGGTACTTTTTTCAAATAATTTTTCAAAAGTTGTTTTCTTCTGTCATAAATCTGATCATGTACCGCACTGATGTCATAAATCAGTATTAAAGAATTTTTCTTTTTCGAATATTTTATTTCATCTGTTAATTGCTGAATTGTGAAAAGGTCGGTGGCCTCCTGATTCAAATCGGTATTTTCAATATCGATTTTTTTTACAATTTTCATCATCGTTTCTTTGTCCGAACCTTTAACCTCAATTTTTAGATTTTTATAATTAGTGGTGTAGTGGAACTCCAAAAGTTCACACGTACCGTTTTTTGTTAAAAATTGAAACAAGACGGAAATCGAGGTCAATAAATTTCCAAAATAGGTTTCGTTGATGAAAACATTTTTTGAAATATCTTCTACAAACTTTTCAATTTTATGTATTGAATCCTTCTTGCAGTTAATAGATAAAAACTTTGTTACCGCTACCATTTTTTATTCTCCAAATTATTAATGTACTTGTTATGCAAACTTTTATAATAAGGGTTCAACCTTAAAGGTTTCGAAATTATTACATCTTTTTTACCCTTTTTGCTTTCCTTATACTTTATTTTTTCAATTTGGTTACTTCTTTTTATATTTTTTCCCTCTTTCGATTCACGTTCCTTACGTTTTTCGCGTTCCAACTCGGCCTTTTCTGCTTTTAACAAGCGGACTTCTATATCGTGTTGCCGCCTTAACGATTCTTCCGAAATATTTTTATTCACAAGGTCTTTTTCGTTTTCCAACATCTCTTTTAAAATCTCATTCATGGCATTTCCGTTACCACCTTGAGC
>JALVZH010000352.1 GCA_027022105.1 Bacteroidales bacterium
TAACGGTCATGGGAATGAGCATGCCGAAATAGAGCACACCGCTATAAGGACAAAAACCCAGTGCAAATACAATTCCCAGAAGCAAAACTCCCCAAAACCCGAATTTATCTTTTTGCTGCATCTTCTCATTAAGCTTGTTCAATCCGGGGAAATTTATTTTAATAACATCAAGCATTATCAGTCCGATAATTATTAAAACGGGGCCCAATGCCCGTTCGCCGTATTTCTGTAAAAAACCGGCGATTACAAATTTGCTTGCACCGAAATAAAAAAGCAATCCGATAACCGTATAAGTAATGGAACGTCCCAGGGTATAAATCAAACCGTTAATAAAAACTTTTCGCTTGTTTTCAATATCCTTACCGATGAACGCCATTGCCGTAATATTGGTTGCCAGCGGGCAGGGGCTGATGGCAGTCATTAAACCCAGAATAAATGCCGTTAACAAAGGTAAATCGGTACTATCAAGAATCTGCTGAAGTGTATCCATAATCAGCTAACCAACTTTTGTATTGTTTCCTTTACAATGCGTTTCCATTTTTCGGGGTTTGTGGTAACATATTGAAAGGCCTTGTCGGTCAAATCAATCACTTTATCCTCTTTTATAAAAAGCAATGTTTGTCCGTAAATCTGATACTTTTTAATCAAATCGGGCCTTTCGTTGTTATCTATGTTTATAGATTGGAAAACAATAGCCCCGCTCTTCATTTTATCGGGAAACATATCACTCAAATATTGGTGTGTATGTTCGTCCACGGCAACACAGGTTTCGCAACGGATACTGCCGTGGAAATAATAAACTTCAACCGCTCCGGGTCGTACATCAATTTTTTGCGCGCCTTTGTTTTCATTTGAATGCTCCTTTTTCTGCGTGCCGTTGCAGGCAAAAAACAGAGTAAAAACCAAAAGGGAAACTGTTATAAACAAAACTTTTTTCATGATTGTGCAGTTAATAGTTTCAGTAACTCATCCCGTTTGGGGACTCTGCCTTTTACTTTTACCTGTTCGTTAATAACCAGTGCCGGAGTTGACATTACCTGATAAGACATTATCTCCATAATATCCTGTACCATTGTGACTTTAGCATTTATTTCATGCTCTTCAACCACTTCCTTTACCAGTTTTTCCAACATTTTACAATTGGGGCATCCTGTGCCGAGAATTTTTATTTCCATATTTAACATTATTTACTTTATTGTCGTCTTCTTAATTATTTTATATTGTTATTTTTTGTAAATCAAAGAATTATATTAAAAAGATAACCCGAAATAATGATACAAACCGTTACCGTTCCAAAAAAGACGGCTATCAGTTTCCAGGTCATTACCTTTTTCAGCAGCATGGCTTCGGGCAAGGATAATCCCACCACGCCCATCATAAAGGCGATGGCTGTGCCGAGCGGAATCCCTTTGGCCACCAAAACCTGCACAACCGGTAAAATACCCGAAGCATTGGAATACATGGGAACCGCCAACAGTGTTGAAACAGGTACCGCCCACAGATTGTCTCTGCTCATATAACGTTCGAAGAAACCTTCCGGAACATAACCGTGCATAAGACCACCTACGGCAATCCCTGCCAACAGATAGGGAAGTATGCCTTTTATAATCTTTAAGGCTTCATTGGTAATAACCGGCAGCCTTTGCCTGAACGGTTGTTTTTCCTGAATATAGGCCGTCTGGTCGTGCTGGGCTTTGGCAAGTATATCCTTCACCCAGGGACTTAAATATCTTTCCAGTTTAAAAGTCTGCAAAATCATGCCGGATACGGTACCCAGTAAAACGCCGCTTACAACGTAAACGGCAGTGGTTTTTAAACCGAACAGGCCGATAAAAAGACCCACAGCCACCTCATTGACCAGTGGTGAGGTAACCAAAAATGCAAATGTAACTCCCAGAGGAATGCCTCCGCTCACAAATCCGATAAACAGCGGAACCGATGAACAGGAACAAAAAGGGGTTACCGTTCCGAAAAGCGAAGCCATAAGGTATTCCAAACCGTAAAGTTTATTGCGCGACAAATAATTTTTTACCCTGTCGATGGGAAAATAGGAATTAACTATTCCCATCAGGAAAACAACGGTAAAAAGCAGGATCAGGATTTTTACGGTGTCGTAAATAAAGAAATCCAGCGCTTCGGCCGGCCGGGTTCCTTTTTCCAAACCTAAAATTTCAAAAACCAGAGAATCCGCCAGGTACCTTATCCAATCAAACATTCGTTAATTTTACGATTTATAACATTTCATTCTCTTTACTCTTTGGCGGCGCAATCGATGCACACTTTTTTATCTCCTTTTATCCGGCCATACTCCATTACGGTCATTTCGCCGCATTCTTCGCAAACAAAACCGTTGAAACTGTGCGGTTTTTCCTCAAGATTGTATTGAAAGACGTCCGAAATAATGAACAACTCTTTATCAGGCAGCGTCATTACCCTGTTAACCAGCGGATTAACAACCTCGGGCGGAACCTTGGTAGCCGGAATGCCTTTGCTCCGGTATTCGGTAAAAAAGGGCGACTTTTTGTTTGCCATCATTGCCGTAGCTGTGGGAGTAATGCGTACGGCACGGCCTGTTTTCTTTTCAATAAGGGTAAGCGCCCATTTTCCTTTGTGCGTTTTTTTAATGTTTCCCTTGCCGTAAGTACAACCGGTTATTACCTGAATACCATCGGCATAGCAGGTGGCACAATGATTTTCTCCAAGATCAAGGATTGCGATAATATCCCCGTCTCCGGTACGATTGACACCAAGTTTGTTCATGGCGGCAGCGCCAACCCTGAGCCCCATAGGCATTGCAGGGCATTTGTGTCCGTGAAATTTTTGGCCGAATTCCAGCCACTCTTCTGCTTTGATCATAATTCTTAAGTTATTAATTAATAATTTGGTTTTATTCTCTCGGAAGTAAAACTCCCGTTGTTATAATCAATGGAAAGTTCCGAAAGTATTTTGTCGGCTTCGGGTGAAATATAAAAATCAATTCCGTCAATCTCAACAACTACATCTGCTGAATCGTGATTATTTGTTATTTCCATTTGCAACAGGGGGGTGCAACAACCCTGAGTTGTAAAAAAACGAATCCCTGCTGAAGCATCCCCGCTTTCAAAAATCAGTTTTTTAAACTTTGACAGCGCATTTTCTGTAAATTTCATAATATTAATCGTTTTAATTAATAGCTTTTATATACCCTGTCACTTCATCCGGTTTTTCCCTTGTCAATGGTGTTTTTCCTTTGGTAATACCGAATTGGGTAACGTTAATATGAACAAAATTGTCAATCCCCCTGCTTTTCATAATCTTTTCGGCACAATTGAGCGGGCATCCGTCAACCACAACCACTTTTTTTGTTGTGGTTTTCAGTTTTTCGATAATTTTTTTGTCATCAATGGCCACTTTGGGCAGGCATATCATTTCGGCCCGTCCCGATTCGGCCAATTCCCGAACGGCCCTGTCGGCATAACACCCGGTGTTTGAAGCACCCGAGCAGGAAACAAGCAACAGATTTAATGTTTCGGAATCAGTAAGTGTATTATTCATTGAAATCATCCCTCTTACCTTAAATAATCATCGCAAAATTACGATGAATTCTTTTATTTCCAAATATTTTATCGTAAAAAAACGATGATATTTGAACTATTTAACAAAGGGGGTGGGATTAAGTTGTTTTTAACAGGCTATTTGTCAGGTTTATCTTCAAAAAAATCGTTGAAAAGGGTTTTTGCTTTTTCCCAGGCTTCGCGGTTAATACAATAGCTTACGCGGGGAGGTTTTTCGGTAGATGAAATCAATCCTGCAGCTTTAAGCTCTTTAAGGTGTTGAGACACCGTAGATTGTGCCATTGGCAGCACTTCCACAAAATCGCCGGTATAGCAAAATTCCGATTGACTTAAAAAGTTAAGTATCTTTATTCGTGCAGGATGACCCATGGCTTTGGCATAGCGGGCCAGTTCTTTTGTAGAACCCCTGAATTCTTTCCGGGGATTACCACACTTTTTTTTATGTAACTTTATTTCCGGCACGGTTTAAACGATTAGTCAGATGTTATTTTACTCTAAACTTTTTGTTAATAATTCTGTACTGCAAATTTACAATCTTTTTATATCCCCTTTAACCTCACAGGCACGCAACAGGGTATTTGTAATGGTTCCGAATTTAATAATATTGCGGTGCCAGTTTTTCAATTTCCGTTCTTCAATATCCGTGTCAATTTCAAGCAGGTACTCAATCCGTTGCATGGCAGGCGGCACGTCACTTCGCTCGCCTTTTACGGTAATTTTTGCAGTTTTGTAAGAATATTGCAACATCTCGGAATAACGTTCCACATTTTTCAGAATGCAGGCAGCCAAAGCAGTTAAAAGCAGTTCGGCGGGATTGGGCAGAACCTCATTCCTTCCCGGAGTAGCATCAAACTCAATAACAGTTTTGTTGGAAAGGCTTCTTGCTTTCCCTCCTTTTTCCGACGATGCACTAATTTGGTATTGAAGCATTTTTCTTTGCTTGTTAATTCATTATTAGTCGCTTATTATCATTCATGGCAAACTCGGGCTGAAGTGTTACATGATGAATATGGTGTTTCGAATGCAGGTATTCCTTTACCTTTTCCAATATCTCTTCAAACTCCGATATTTTAACATCATTTTCCAAATCAATATGGGCTTCGAACATAATATCGTGCTCATTGATTTGCCAGATATGTATATGATGAATGTTCTTTATCCCTTTTATTTCCGAGAGGTTTTTTGCCAGATTTTCAATATTGATATTATCGGGCGTAAACTGCATCATGATTTTCAGCGATGTTTTAAAAATATCCCAACTCAGGTAAATAAGATAAAGAGCAATGAGAATCGAAAACAGAGGGTCAATCCAATATATCCGGTAATATTTCATCAAAATTCCCCCGGTCAGTACGGCAATGGAGGTCATCATATCGCCAAACAGGTGCAGGTAAGCCGACTTCATGTTCATGTTCCCTTCGGCATCCTTTTTAATAAACAGCACACTTAATCCGTTGACCGCAATACTGCCCAATGCCAGCCAGATAACCAAAGTGCCGGATATTTCAACAGGATTCAGAAAACGCTGAATGGCCTCAAAAAGAATAAAAACCGCCAGAACAATGAGGGTGGCCGAATTTAAGAAAGCAGCAATAATCTCGCTTCTTTTAAAACCGAACGTGTATTTCTCGGTGGCTTCCCGCTTTGACAATTTGTTGGCAACATATGAAATGATTAGTGAAAGTACATCCGAAAAATTGTGAATGGCATCGGAAATCAGGGAAATACTTCCGGCTACAACTCCGCCAATCAGCTCTGCGAGACTGATTCCGGCATTGAGCAAAATGGTAAAAAACAGGTTTTTGCCTTCTACTTCGTGGTGGTGGTGTTCGTGTCCCATTCATTAAAATTTTTGCAAAGGTAAAACATTTCTCCTCAATCGTATTTTCACGATAAACGGTAAAATCTTCAGAAATTTTTTCAAAACAGCATAAATGTATTTAATGAATTATTATTTTTGCAGTCCTTTTTCCGATGAGGAAAAAGCGGGCCTATAGCTCAGTTGGTTAGAGCACCTGACTCATAATCAGGTGGTCCCAGGTTCAAGTCCTGGTGGGCCCACCAATAAAAACCTTATAACAAATGCGTTATGAGGTTTTTGTGTTTTAGGGAAATGAGATTCCCACGCCATTCCAACCCGCAAGGCCAGCCTGTAG
>JALVZH010000353.1:0-4966 GCA_027022105.1 Bacteroidales bacterium
ACAAAATATTTTTAAATACTTATTGGAAAAACAACAGTCGGAAATAGAGATAAAAAAGTTTGGTGATATTACTTTCCTGCATTTGGTGTCAGGGTTAAATCCGTTAATCTATAATTTTCCGCTTAGTGTTCGCTATACAACAACGGCAAAAATTATTGAAGTAAGCGGTTCTCAATCCGACGGGATATACAACAATCGTACGGGAAGTATTATAATTAATGTGATTCCCGGAAAAGAAGTCAGAATTGAAAAAATAAAGTAAGATGAATAAAAAACATATAACCCTTATAATATTGGTAATAATTTTCGGAATATTTTTTAATTCTTGTAACCACCACAGGTCACATCATAAGTTGATTTCTATTCCAAAAAATGCCAAACCGCTTCCCAAAGCATTATTTATTACTACGGGTATCAATTTTAACGAGGAAGATCCTGCTTTGCCATCGGCCATCGTACTGGCAATACAGGAGTTGGGGAAAAACGGCATTCCCGTTAAATTGGAGGACAGGGATATTTTGTTCAAGAAAGAGGAATTATCGAAATATCAAATTCTGATTCTTTTGACTGCCAAAGATATTCACGATGCAGACCGGGAATTTTCCTTATCTTACATGACAGATGCGGAATTGAATATCATTAAGCAATTTGTCCGCAAAGGAGGTTTTTTAATTAGTGGCGACAACATTGGAAGGAATACTTACGAAGGTGACGACAGGATATTGGAAAAAGGCGAATTGAATCCTGAAAATTATGCTTTGTCAGAGGTTTATGGTTTAATCCTTAAAGAGATGAATATGAAGGGTTACGAAGTGACAGGTTTGAAAAAGGCTTTTAAAGGAGAAAAAAAAGCCGGATATGATGATGACATCTGGATTACTACAGGGGTTAAAGTTCTTTCGGATCAATTGGATACCTTAGCCATATGGCAGCACGGAGAAAATATTTATCCTGCCATTACAAGCAATAATTACGGAAAAGGAATAAGTTATCTAATCGCATTATCCGATTGGCTTGTTCCTGCTAATTATAATGGTGAAGCAAGCATTGCACAAATTGAAAAGTTTTATGAACAGGTGGCACAAGATTATTATAATCAAAATAACTTACCTGTAAGGCAAAATATTTGGCCCAACGGTTATGACGCGGCTTTTGCAGTATCGTTTAATGCAGGGGATACCCTGCCTTCTTACAAATTTGTATTAGATAAATTAAGTAATCAAAATATCAATCCGACATTTTTTGTAAATGGTACGATAAAAGACAGGATTCGTAAATATTTAAAAAAGCGCAAAGTTGACTTAGCCTCAAGCGGATATTCCTATGCCGACTATGCTGTTTTGGATTTTGCTGACGCAACACAGGATATTTTGCTCAACGAAATGGTATGGCAGGAAAAATTCAAAGGCTTCCGTTTCCCTTACACAACACCGAGTTACAAAGGTATGCAGGCATTGAGTAATAACAATTACATGTACGAAAGCAGTATTAGCGCCAATAACATAGATTTTATACATGGCAGTGTTGTACCTTATAATCTGGTACTTTCCGGTGATGACTTTTATCAAACAACAAATATTTTAGAAATTGCCCCGACATACCATGATGATTATTTCTTTATCGGAAAGCTTAAAACAAACGAGTATAAAACTCCTAAACAATTACAAAACGATATCCTTCGCTATCGCCAATATTTACAGGATTATTGGAGCTATGCCGTAAAGCCGAATAAAGGTTTGATGTTGGTTTTGGCACACCCTGACCTGACAGGGCATAACGAGCAGACTTTTGCAGCCCTGCAAAGCATTATCGACACAGTAAAAAATCAAAATGTCTGGATAACCGGTTTGCCCGAAGTAATGGATTATTACTATAATAATTACAGGGTTTCATTATTTGTTAAAAACGATAATAAGCAAACAAAACTCTACATCAGAACGGAAAATGATGCAGGTATAAAAAACTATTCCGTCCGATTAACTTTTAAACCGGAAAGCGTTACGTCAACTATCGGTGATGCTGAAATTAAAGAGATAAACAACAGGTATTTTATTGTGTTTGATGCTGTTAACGGGCAATTGGTAACGATTGGAAAGAAATAAAACAAATACAAGAGTATGACCTTAAATCTGCAACAAACTTTTTTAGCTGCGAATTCACGGATATGGTTTGCAGCTTCGGCGGCATCGCCTCTGCACAGGATTGTGTAAATCCAGCCGAGGATAATGTCTGAGTATTTGTATCATGAAAAATTCCCCCTGTTACCAAGCTCGTTATCAATGAACTGCATAATGCCCTCCGAAACTAATCTCTTATGAATGAGGTGTATTCCACCAAAAGGTGTTACCTTTGTACTCAGGTCGTTTATCATTCACCAAAACAGGTGAAAGATACGAGACCTGCAAGCATTTGCAGGTCTCGTTTTTCAACAATTTATGACCAATGATTTTTTTAAGGGTGCTGATATAAGGATACTTATTAATCGTTAAACAGCATTAAAAAATACAGGATACAAAATGGGATTACTTTCCGCAAAGAAATATCCCTGACTTTAACATGGTTTTCTTTAAATATATCCCTGACTTTTATTGATTTTTTATTAAAAATATCCCTGACTTTTGTTATCTTTGCAAGAAAAACACACCGATGTATAAAAGAAAAATTGAAGAACAGCTCTTAATATGGGCTGACAGAATCAATCGTAAACCTTTGATTCTGAGAGGAGCAAGGCAAGTCGGGAAAACAACGGCTGTTAGAAATTTTGCAAAAAATTTTATTTGTTAAACTTGCCTTTTTACCTGATTTCCAAACTTGATGAATATTTGAAAGTAATGCTGAATGTTTGATTTTTGTAAAATTTAAACCTCTAATTTTGGAGAAACAAATTCAGCATCACGGTTCGATTGATAATCCTGATTTGTTCAGGAAATATCAGGTTGCAATAAACTTGTTTTTGAGTCAACATCCAAAGACCCCGGTAAAAGTAAAGGCGCAACACTTTGGTTGTTGAATTTATAAAAACCTGTTTAAAGCACATAAAAAATGAAAACATTACTCAAATTAACTGTTTTGACAGCATTTCTGACGGTAATATTTCAAAGTTGTCAGAAAGAAAATATCTATGAAGGAATAATTGTCAGTGAATTTGATTTCGGAAGATGTTTTCCTCCGTTTGGTGAAGCGGGTGATGAATATGTTATTACAAACGACAGTTTGTACCGGAACTTGTTAAAGTTTGGTGTAACGGTGTGTGAAAACTATACGTTACCGGATATTGATTTTTCAACTTATACCTTGCTCGGTAAATACACCGTTTCGGACGGCGAACCCAAATATTACAAAAGAGAAGTTATTAAGGATGAAAACGGCAGAAAGTATATTTACTCTATTTTTATAAAATGTAAAAATAACTACAAAGCGGCATTGTCAATGAATTGGGTTTTGGTTCCCAAACTGCCGGAAGGTTATTCTGTTGAGTTTTCGGTTGAGGTTGATTAACAGGGATGTAAGAAAAAAAATGTGACACCTGGTCCGGTGCGAGTTTTTGTGCCGGCGGTTACTTGCGCCGGAGGACTCGTGCCACCAACCTCCTCACAATTCAGAGGCATCGTCAGACCGGCCATGTGGGATAGAATGCCGAAGAATCTCCCCTCGTGCTTCTTCTCCAATTCAAAATACGGTACGGATAACATTCGGGGATTCATCGGGCACGCCGGCCCTTTGGCTTACCTGTATGCGCCTTCTGAATTGCCGGGTGTAGTGTGTGTTAGGTAGCCCCCCTTGTTCATTGCTCATTGAGCGTTGAATATGTGTCTGCCTCTGGCTGATTGCTCATTTTCAATTCGTTCTTAAATCCTTAATTCTTCAATAAATCTTAATTCGTTATTCGTTAATCGGTGTTCGTTATTCCTTCCCGGAGCAACCGGTTTTGTCATGACTTTTGCCTTTTGAGGGCAAAAATCCCGCCAAAACCTGATATCATTCCTCTGTCGCACCGCACTCCGCAAAGCTGCGTACGGTGCTACATATATTTCACCCTTTCAGGGTGAACCCATCCCTGCTGCTTTTTCCGTTTTTAATTCTAACACGGTCTGCCTTTGGCTGATCTTACACGTGTCGCCGCAGGCTGATCAATCCTCCTTCCCCTCCCAATTCAGAGGCATCGTCAGGCCGGCTATGTGGGATAGAATGCCGAAGAATCTCCCCTGATGCTTCTTCTCCAATTCAACATACTGTACGGACATCATTCGGAGATTCATCGGGCACACCTGCCCTTATGCTTACCTGTCAGTGCCCTCTGAATTATGGGGTGTGGTGTGTTTTATGTTTTCCCACCCAATTGCTCATTGAGCACATGTCCACCGTAGGCTGATTGAGCGTTGAATACGTGTCTGCCTCTGGCTGATTGCTCATTTTCAATTCGTTCTTAAATCCTTAATTCTTCGTTCTTCAATAAATCTTAAATCGTTCAGCCAGAGGCAGACACGTAATCTGTATTCGGTGTTCGTTATTATTTTCCGAATTTCGAATTTCTTCCTCTCTGCTTTCCAACCTGTCGTAACTCCAACCCACAATCCACGTTCGACACCGACAGGTTTACATTACCACGGGCTCAACCTTTCAAGTCTCTCCCCGCATGGCCAGCGGCGACTTGAAAGGATATTCCTGCACTACTGCCACTCCTACCTCAATTTCAAACCTCCTGAGGCGGAAACGGAATCTGTCACCGTTATTTTAACAGCATCCTTTTTCCACTTTTTAATACCCGTTTGTAGTAAACTTTATGCTTCGGAAAATCGGTTAAAACTTTCCTCAATCTCCTGCGAAATTTCTTCAGGTTTGTGGCTTAGGTCGAAAATACGGGGGCTGCTCAAATGAAAGGTTTCAATAACTTCATCAATAAAACTCTTCCTGACCGTAATAAGCATAAAAGCTTTCTTATTTTCAGCAAGCTGCTGCAAAGCAT
>JALVZH010000353.1:4976-17613 GCA_027022105.1 Bacteroidales bacterium
CAACGCATCTGGCACAACTTTTCCGTTCACTTCATATTTTCCCACCTCGTCAATGATGTAAAGAGCAGGTGCGGTTTGCGGTTTTAAGAGTGTTAATCCCCAGTTTACGGTTTCTTCGTTAAAAATAAATCCGTGCCCGCTTGTCAAGTCCGGTTCACAGAGCGGCTTTGTAATGCCGCTGTTCACCTCTGTCAGTTCAAAGCGGCTTCTACGGTTGTTTTTCCAATAACCCTGCGCATAAAACCCGTTTAAAGGAATTCGCTTTTCCTTTAATAACGGGATTACCTTTTTCAGAAGTGTGGTTTTCCCCTGTTCGCGGTCACCGGTTATTATAAATATTTTGCTTTTGCTCATGCTTATTTCGTTTCGTTATAAAAACTTACCGTACGAAATCGCAAATGTAGTTAAAAGACGGGGTTTAAACAACCGCATTAATTCCACCCGTTACTCCTTTTTCCTACTTTTGCAATATGAATTACCGTACCAACCTGCTGCCGGAGATTAAAAAGATTATACTGGGCGAGTTAACCCCTCTGTATGGCCGCAACGAATCGCAGACAATGCTTGACATCCTTATTGAGGAGTATTTCGGGCTTTCGAGGGTGGAACAGGCGCTGAACAGGGATTACCGGCTTTCGGAATCGGAGTTGTTGCAATTGCATTTTGCCGTAAAAAAGCTGAAGGCATTTATGCCGTTGCAGTATGTATTGGGCAAAGCGCGGTTTATGGACATGGAACTTAAAGTAAACGGTTCCGTGCTGATTCCCCGTCCCGAAACGGAAGAGATGGTGCGGTATATTATTGCTGAAAACCGGCAAAAAGCACCCTCTTCAATCCTCGACATCGGTACGGGCAGCGGCGCCATTGCCATTGCCCTGAAAAAGGCTTTTCCGCAGGCGAGTGTAACTGCCGTTGATGTGTCGGATGCCGCTCTGGAGGTTGCCGCGGCAAATGCGGCTGCTAATGATTGTGAAATCGGGTTTCAAAAAACGGATTTTCTTAATGAGCGGGAAGTTGCCAGGTTGCCCCGGTTCGGCCTGATTGTCAGTAATCCGCCTTATGTAACGCATTCGGAAAAAAGCAGGATGAGTAAAAATATTCTGGACTATGAGCCTCATATGGCGCTTTTTACGGCTAATGACGACCCGCTGCTTTTTTACCGTGCCATTTCCGTTTTCTCACGGAATCATCTTTTACCCGGCGGAAAATTGTACCTGGAGATTAATGAATCCTTTGCGGCGGAAGTGTGTGAAATGCTGGAAAAACCGGGATTTAACGCTGTAAAAAGCCATAAGGATATTCACGGTAAGGAGCGGTTTGTAAGTGGTATTATTTCTCTTCCTCTTTAAAGTATTTATATAGTGCATCCAAAAACTTCCGTGTAATTTTATATATCCCGGGACAGTGACTCTCCTTTGCACCGGCAATGTTTATCTTTTTAATATTGTTGTCAATAAACCAGTTGTAAATACCCAACTGTTGGTCTTCAATATTCATGTTCAGATGTACCAGGTAAAGTGGTTTGTCTAATTGTTCGGCAAAATCAATAGTGTTTCCGGTACCTTTGTCTATTCTGTCTTTAACAAATACGATGGTTCCGTCCGAGTTTTTTACATTCCGGTAAGTACGTTGCGAATAGTCTCTGGTTTCCGTCTCTTTAAGCGGATATCGGTCGGGGATAATGCCGTCTTCGGCAATTCTGCCTTTTGGGCACCAGCCGCCACAAGGGATGTTGTTATCCAAAGCGAAATCCAATGCAGCCCGGTCAACACCGGTTTGTCCTCCGCTTATGATAAACAACTCGTTCATTATCCTCCGTTCTTGGATGCAATAAAGTCTCTTTGGGCTTTATACAGGTTTCCTGTTTGCAAAGATAAGTTTTTTAATTCATTAAGAATGTTCAGATATAAAATTGTGTTTTTGGTTCCCACCAAACCGTTTTTAATTCGTTTAACCTGTGTTTTTTTGTAGGCTTCAACCTGTTTCAGAAACTCCTCTTCAGCTTTAAATACATTGTCCTGATTGCTGAAATCACGCTCTTCAATGTGTTTTATAATAATGCTGTACATTGTTTTCAAAAGTGTTTTCAGGTGGTAGAGTTCTTTTATTTGTTGTTTGAGCAACGGTTTGTGGTTGTTGTCAACATGTTCCATTATAGGATTGATAACAAAAGAGATACTGTGCAACATCTCCCTCAGGTAGTCGAGTATTGTAACTACATAATAGGATGTGTCGAGCGATTCTTCTCTTATTTTTTCCACCAAATCGTTTACATGGTCTTTCAGATATTTTGTGTCGGCAGTAATCTTATCAATTTTCTTTTTGGATTTTTTAAGTGGTTTCAGATTTTCTTCTTCCAAACCTTTGATGGTGTTGTTCAGTTCATCAATAATAGATTGCATATAGGTTGTAATGGCGTTAACGACCTTTTCGGCTACGTTGCTGCTGTTCAAATCGAGTATGGCTTTTTTGTGTTCGTCAGCCTCTTCTTCTCTCTTTTCATGCACCTTTTTTGTATAGACAAACAGGTAAATGGCAAACGCTACCATGATAAATACGGCGATAAATCCTCCGTAATAAAACAGATAGGCCATTGTAAAAGCAATGGTAAATGCCACCATGGCTGTTAAGAACCATCCGCCGATAACGGTAAATACGCCTGAAATACGGTAAACGGCACTTTCGCGGCCCCATGCTTTGTCGGCCAGCGAGGCACCCATGGCTACCATAAAGGTTACATAAGTGGTTGAGAGGGGGAGTTTTAATGATGTTCCGAAGGCAATAAGCGCACTGCTTACGGTTAAAATTACCGAAGCACGGATAAGGTCGAATGCAGGTGCAACCTCAGCATCTGTTGTACTGTGTTTTACAGGTCTGAATTGTGCTTCAATGGCGTTTCTCATCTTTCGCGGCATCACTTTTTTTACTCCTTCGGCAGCAGCTATGGACGAACGGACAATTATTTTTGAAAGTTTGTTCGATTTAAACCGTTCGTCTCCTTCCGACTGTCGCGACAGATCGATGGATGTTTTAATAACCGATTTTGCTTTTCGCGAAGTAAAAAGTGTTATTACCATAATAAAACCTGCCCCCAGAAGAAAATAGGTGGGAATGGCCACCTTTCCGCCCAGTTGTGTCATCATGGTTATATCGGGGTCGGAAGCAGGGTTCCATAATGTATAGGCATTATAACCGGCAATGGGTACCCCGATAAAGTTAACCAAATCGTTTCCGGCAAAAGCCATGGCCAGCGAAAATGTGCCTATCAAAACAATGATTTTAAGGATATTAACCTTAAAGAGCCAATATAAACCCTGTAAAATAACAATCCATCCCAGAAAACTGTACAACATAATCAGTCCTTTGTGGGTGTCTATCCAGGCAACGGTATCTTCGGTTACGAATGAGGCTCCTTTGATACCTTTTACCAGCATAAAGTAGGTGATAAATGTAATGGCAAAACCGCCCCACAAAGCCCCGAATTTTTTGATTCTTTTTTGGTAATCGAACGAAAAGACAACCCTTACAAGATATTGTATAATCGCCCCCACGGTAAACGCTATGGCCACCGAAACCAAAATACCCGTGATAATGGCAAGGGCTTTTGACGAATTGATAAAATCGCCAATATTCAACGATTCGTTAAGGCTCGAAATAAGGTGGTTGTCGTACAGATATTGTTTAAACGGCAATAAATCTTTTTCGGGCCCCATAAGTTTGATGGAAGCCATTCCTACGGAAGCGCCGAGCAAATCGAAAACAATGGAAACAGTGGTGGATGTAGGCAATCCGAAAGTATTAAAAACGTCGAGCATTACCACATCGGCAACCATAACTGCAAGGAAAATGTACATTATCTCCGAAAAATAGAACATTTGCGGATGAAAAATACCTTTACGTGCGACCTCCATCATTCCGCTTGAGAACAATGTTCCGGCAAGAATGCCGAATGCAGCAACGGTCATGATTACCCTGAACGAGGCCACTCTGGAGCCTACTGCGGCATTCAGGAAGTTTACGGCGTCATTACTTACACCCACTATCAAATCGGAAATAGCGAGAGAAAACAGGATGATAACAAGAATAAGATAAATTGTTTCCACTTTATATTAAGTTTTGATTTACACTGCGGCAAAAAGAAATAAAAATAAGAAAAGAGTGCCCCTTTTCATGTTAACAAATTATTAATTCCGTATTCTGAATTTTTTTTATCAGTAGCAAACATAATAATAATATTCAAATGATGGTTTTTTCAAAATACATTTTTACATACCTTCTTTTTTGTGAAATACTTGTCTATGACGTAAGGATTACATAAAAAATGATGAAAACAACGGTTTGTATATGAAAAATGTATTTTTGCCGTTTCATTTTCATGAGCGTAGTATCTAATTGAAGTCAGAAGGTCGAAATTTATGAAGAGAGGAATAAAGAGATTGTTGCTTTTGGCAACCGCCTTAATTGTTGTTTTGTCAATACAGGCACAGGAAATGTTGGGGGTGAGTCTGGGTAATTACAGCGGATCGATGAGTACACTTGTAAATCCTGCCATGCTAACCAACTCCAAAACCTTTCTGGATATTAATATAGCTACCGCCAATCTGTTTTTCAGAAACGACATGTATTATATTCCGAAAGAGGATTATTCGATATACAATGCCATTACACAAAAACCGCTTCCGAAATACAACAGCGACAGTGTTAATTTTTTAATGTATGCCAATCACGATACCCGTTTTATGAATCTTAGTTTAAGAGCATTGGGGCCTTCCGCTTCATTTCAATACGGAGATCATGCTTTTGCCCTTACTACCGGGGCCCGTATTGTTGCTATGGGAAACAATATTCCATGGGAAGTTCCCGCAATCGCATACATAGGAATCAGAAACGATTCGTTGCACAACATCAATTTTATCGATTACAATGTGGATTTTAACTCGATGGGCTGGACCGAACTGGGTGTGAGTTATGCCTATAATGTCTTTAAATTTTTTGACAGGCAGCTTACGATTGGTATTACGGTAAAAAAACTTTGGGGATATGCCGGAATCTCTGCAACTGTAAAAGATGTGGATTATATAATTGTAAACGATTCCGTTCTTAATATTAAGAAAATGAATTCCGATGTGGGTTTTGCTCTTCCTATTGATTATAATGATAATGTAATTAATAATACACCTTTTTTCAAGGGTGGCGGATTTGGGTTAGACCTTGGTGTTGTTTATGTTAAAAAGAAAAAAGGATACCAGCGCTGGGATCATTACTCGCTGTGTTCGCAACCGTACGAAGATTACGATTACAGGATAGGGGTTTCCGTTCTTGATATAGGTGCAATAAAATTTAAACAAAACGCACAATACCACTTATATGATGATGTAACATCTTATTGGACCAATTTTGATACATTGGGTTACACAACGGTAAACGGGGTTATGTCAACGCTAAGCAATGTTTTTTACGGCGACCCCGCCGCGTCGTTAAAGCAAAATTATTTTTATATGGGTTTGCCTGCTGCATTGAGTGTGCAACTTGATTTTCATACCTTGAAGAACCTGTATCTCGGCGGATTCTGGATTCATCCTTTGCGTTTTAATATGCATACCATACGTCGTCCCGCACAACTCGCTTTTGTGCCGAGGTATGAAACAAGCAGGTTCGAACTTAGCCTTCCTGTCAGTTTTTACGATTATAAATATGCCCGTGTGGGGCTGTCGGCACGTTTTTGGTTTATAACAATAGGAACCGAACGGCTTGGAACCTGGCTGGGGATGGCCGACCTCAACGGAGTTGATATTTATGCTTCCGTCAAATTTAATCTCGGACAAAAAGGTGTGTGCCGGTCGAGAAGAGAAAGTGCCTGCCAAAACGGTGAATACGGATATACCAAAAAGCAAAGAAGAAGATTTAGAAAACGGAGATAGGGTTTTGGATGTGGGATTTTTGATGTGATATTTTGGATGTTTTATTCTTGATGTGATTCCAGACCGGGATGGACTAACCAGCATACACTACACCCCATAATTCAGAGGGCGCTGACAGGTAAGCCAAAGGGCAGGCGCGCCCGATGAATCTCCGAATGTTATCCGTACCGTATTTTGAATTGGAAAAGAAGCACGAGGTATGATTCTTCGGCATTCTATCACCTGTGGCCAACCTGAAGAAGCCTCTGAATTTTGAGGAGCTAGTAGTGTGAGTTGGATGGCACAAGCAGGAGATTCCCACGCCATTTCGTCGCACCTGACCTGCCTGTAGATGACTCGGAATTGGGCTGCAGGGGTGGCGGCAGCACCGGTACATACTTTCAGGTAGCCGTGGGACTTGCGGGTGGATAAACCTTTCAGATACCATGTTAAACATTTTTTATCTAAACGACAATTCCTTTTATCTTTTTTCTTCCACAAACCATACTCCACCAAAAACGTAGAGCCCTACGGATATGTTCATCCATTCGTAATAGTATCCTGCTTCATCAGTTCTGCCGATTATTATATAACCGCTTTACATTCAATAAATAAAAAACGGTGGCACGGGCATTGATTGTTTCTTGTCTCAGCGAGCAGTTAAATAGCTGATTGTAATAGGAAATTTGGTTTTGGTTGTTCAGGTCGGTAAAATTCTTTTATCGGCCTGTTTTTTTTCTGATATTTTATTTGCGGTTTCTCAATTAACAAATAACTTTGCCGAAAATGTCATTACTATGAAAAAGCAAAGTTTCGTTATTTTAATTATGCTGTTTTTTGCCGGCAGCCTGTTTGCGCAAAACATTGATAAAATTGTTCCCGATACCATTAAAGAGGGGCCTTTTAGCATGAAATACAGCAACATGAAGATTAGCGGTAATTTTCACGATTATAAAAAAACGGGGAACTGGATGACCTTTTTTCCAAGCGGCCAGGTTCATATCCTTCAACACTATAAAGATGGAAAAAAGGATGGGATTTACATTCAGATAAGCAAGCGCGGATACATCGTGGAACAGTCGCATTACAAGGCCGACAGCCTCGACGGCGAGCTTATAAAATTCAATTTCGGCGGACGTGCCAAGCTGCGTGAATTCTACGAGAACGGCCAGCTTAACGGCGACAGAATCGTTTACTACGAACGGGGTATGAAGCAGGAGGAGAGCCGTTATAAAAACGGTGTAAAAGACGGGGTGAGCCGGTGGTATAATTCCAAAGGGAAACTGGTTGCCGAATACCATTATACCGACGGAATGTTTAACGGCGAACAAAAAACATTCTTTCCCAACGATACCCTGAGGTCGGTACAAAAATATGAAATGAATGTGCCGGTGGGAGAATACAGGGAGTATTATAAAAACGGTAAGATAAAAAAGACCGGTTCGTATAAGCACGGAAAAAAAGAGGGCTACTGGATTGAATACGACGAAAACGGAAACATTATTAAAAAGGAGAAGTACAAAAAAGGAGAGCTGAAATAATGAGGGAGATAAAAAACCCTTATACGGGAATTGACGGCTATTACTGTTTCGGCTGCTCCCCCCACAATCCCCACGGTTTACAAATGAAATTCAGGGAAGAGGGGGATGAGTTGGTTTCCGACTGGGAGCCCCGCGGCTTTTTGCAGGGTTATCACAACGTGCTTCATGGAGGTATTCAGGCCACGCTGATGGATGAAATCGCTTCCTGGTATGTTCAGGTAAAACTGAAAACCGCCGGAGTAACCTCCGAAATGAAAACACGGTATCTGAAACCTGTTCCTTCCGATAAAGGTTCTGTCAAGCTAAAAGCCCGGTTAAAAGCCAAACGTCGTAATCTGGCTGATGTTCATGTGGAACTTTACGGCCCCGACGGGAAACTCTGTACGGTTTCGGAGGTTACCTATTACACCTTTCCGCAGGAAGTGGCTGTAAAACGGCTGAATTATCCGGGAGTGGAGGCTTTCTTCGGATAAGATTCCGGATTTTGTTCTTCCAAAAGCTTCCTGACATCCTCGTCGGTGCCAAGCAGTGCGGCAAAAGGTTTGGTATGTTCGTTGTTTTCCAAAATAATTTTCAACATCATGGTAAGCGGTACCGAAAGGAACATGCCCACCAACCCCAGCAGGTATCCCCAGATAATTAACGAGAGAAATACCACCAGTGTGGAAAGTCCCATGCCGCGCCCCATCATCTTCGGCTCGACAATATAGCCGATAAACATGTTGGTAAAAATGTACCCCACCAGCACCCACAATGCAATTACAAAATCAACCTGAATCCAGGCAAACAAAAAGCTGGGAATGGCGGCAATAATAGAGCCGATGTTGGGAATATAATTGAGCATAAAAGCAATAAGTGCCCACAAAATGGCGTATTCTATTCCGAATATCCAAAGCCAGATACCGATCATAACACCTGTAAGCAAACTGACGAGGGTTTTTATTACAAGATAATGGCGAATCCCCGCTTCTATCTGTGATAATGAACCGAATGCGTCTTTTCGTTTTGCAACCGTGCCAAACAGCCTGGCTTTATATGCAATGGAATTCATTTCAAGCAGGACAAACAAAACAATAAAGAATATAAGAGCGGTGTTGCTCATGAGGTTGCCCATTTGCCGCAATGTGGATGCAGTGTAATCAAGTATTTTGGATGGGTCGAAATAGCCGTTTTCACCTTTTTGCTTTACATCTATTCCAAAGGAAAGAAGTGTGTCGTTGATGGATTTTTTGATTTCCATAAGGCGGTTATCATATTTTCCGAGATGTGAAGTAAAACTGCTGATTGAGCCTCCGATGATACCGCTTAATCCGCTGATGATTAGGATAATGCCCAATAAAACAATAATTACCGACAGTGTATGCGGAATCCCTTTTTTATCAAGCCATTGAACAGGATGAACACTGATAATGCTTACAAAAGCAGCCAGCAGAAAAAGGGTGATAAAAGACTGTGCTTCGAGGGTTGCGGCAATAACCACAAACAGAGCCGCCAGAAATACAGTCCATCTTAACAGTTTATCGGTAAGGAAAATGTGTTCGGATTTCACTTTCAATCTGTTTTATTTCTAATCTACAAAGATACATCAATTTTTTGCAACCACACCGGTTGCTTCCCGGATATTTAATCTGATAAAATTTTTTATTGTTATTTCGTTAACGGATATATACCGGAAATAGTTATACTTGCAAAAAAAATATTCAGATATGGAAATAAAAAAATGGAATGAGGTTGATTCGCAAAAAAATCCTCACGGTATTGATGCACGAAAACTATACGATACCGAACATGCGCAGGTTGTTCATCTGTTGTTAAAACCGGGTGAAAAACTGAAAAGACACATAACACCCGTTGATGCAGTATTTTATGTGCTTCAGGGAACCGGAATAGTGGAGGTAGGCGACGAGAAAAAAGAGGTGGGAGCCGATACGTTGATTGACAGCCCTGCACGAGTACCGCATTGCTGGTACAATGAAAGCGACGAAGATTTACGTGTGCTTGTGATAAAGGTTCCAAAGCCCACCACCTCCACAAAGATTTTGTGAGAGACTAACCGTAAAAAAACACGCCGATCGTATATGACCGGCGTGTTTTTTTCAGTTGATTTTTGTATTACTTCATTAAGACGACTTTTTTCACGGCGGTTTTATTACCCGCAACCATTTTAATGAAATAGATACCCGGTTGCATCTTGCCGTCCGTGGCATTCCATGTCCACTGGTGTTGTCCTGCCGGCACCAGGTCGTTACACAGGGTAGCAACTTTTTTGCCCGACATATCGAAAACGGCAATATTTACCCGGCTGTTTTTTTCAATAGTTGCCGAAACCGTCAGTGAATTGCTGAAAGGATTCGGATAAACAGTGTTTTCCAAGGGGGCCTCTTCTTTTTCATCTATCCCTGTCCATGTAAAAGCTACACCGAAATAATTCAATATTCTTGCCATTACCTCATCTTTTTCATTTCCGGGAGAATCTTCCAGTCCGGCAAACTCAAATGAAAATCCTACTGTTTTATAAACATTATTTTCATAAGAAACGCCGATGCCGTATAGTGAATCGCTGTTTTGGAAAATCAGCTCACTGTATTCGTCCGGGGCAATTCTGTCGATGTAATTGTTGTTTCCGTAAAATTTAAACTGAAGGCCCTGCATCAGCGAACCGTTCAATCCTTTAATGTTATAAAGGTCTCCCAATCCGTCGCTCAATCCGTTTATGTGGAACATGGGATGTACAACCGTGGATGTGTCTGCAGCCCAGGTGTCAGCACCTTCCATAAACACTCTTCCTCCGTTATTAAGGTAATCGGCCAGTTGCTGACCTTCCGAATCTGTCAGTACATGATTGTCGGGGAAGGTTCCCAGCAAAACAAAGAGCGATTTGTACTCTTCGCGGTTGTCTGGTATGCTGTTGAGGACTTCGGCGCCCACCTGCAGGGTTTGCAGGCACTGCAACATGGAATCGGCAGAAGCTTCGTTTTCGGTAAGTTTAACGATTGCCAAAGGTTTTTTGCCGATGCTTGTGTAAAAAGAGCCGGAAGTTGAACGGTTGTAGTCGGCAATAACGGCTACATCGAAAAAGGCTGTGGTTCCGTCGGGGGCATCACCTGCGGCAGTTACCTGATAAGCAACGGTTTTTGTTTCGCCTGCTGTCAGGTTACCGATGTTTTGCTGGCTGTTTGCAATGGTAATGTAAGGCGAACCGGATGTGAGTTGTGTCATTACGTTGTAGGCATCCGAACTGCCGCCGTTTTCAGTGTAAACAAGAATATCGGCTGTTTCTCCCGGATCGAGGCGCCCGTTGTTGTTGCCGTTGCTGTCGTCGATACCGAAACCGGTGTATTGCAGTTTGGGTGCATGGAGAATTTGTCCGAAACTGTTTGTCCAACTGTCACCCGAAACGGTATCCGTTGATTTAACCTGGAAAATGGCAAGGGTCATGTCCCGGACACTATCGGTAACGTAAACCCTGAATCCGTCGGGTATGGTTATGGTGTCTCCGGCAAGGATCTCGCCGTAATATTCGGTGCTGTCCGTTACAACCACAAAGCGGCTTGCAATAGAGATGGTTGTAAGAATATTGTGTGCGGTGTCAAGTCCGGAGTTGGCAATGCCGAGGGTTATATCCGAAAACTCGTTGTAGTCCATTTGTCCGTTGCCGTTGGCATCGTTGATGACGGTTGTTGCCAATTCAAGATTGGGAATCATGTTGTTGACAATAGGTAATTGGGCAATGTGCGGATAGAAATTGAAGCTGGTAATCACAAAGTCAGCCGTATCAAGGGTTGACAGCGGGTCGAAGTTAAGAACTGCAACACCGTTTGAATCCACAGGGGCAGATGCCAGTATAACGCCGTCTAATGAAAGGCAGGCGGTTCCTTCGGTGGCATTGGTATATACGGTCATGGTTGTCTCGCCCAGTGTCAGCTCGTCGGGGCCGTTTACGGTCATATCTGCCGGTGCCGCCGTTCGGATAATAAGCGCCGGGTCTCCGAAAATAGTCCATGTATCGGTCATTTCGTCACCGTCGCTGCCATATTCGTCGTTCATTTCCATACATCCGTTCATGGTAATGCCGCCGAAAGTCCTTTTGATATTGTTTGCGTATGTTTCCACAAGAATATCATTCATTTCGTCCTGTCCGCACATGGGCGGATTCCAGCTTTGGTTAATAGTGGACATGATGGTGGCAATGGCACCTGTCGGTTCGCCGTTGTGTGTTGCCCGCAGCCATGCTTCCGCAAAACAGGTGTTGTTTACAAAATTTCCGTTTACACAGGCTACCGAAAAGATAAAGGGCAGGTGGTTGTCGTTTACCAGATTGTTTACGTTGCCGTTGTTAAATCCCGAAGTTCCCCAACTGGTAGTACTTCCGTGTCCGCAATAGTTGATAACGGTAGCTCCCGAATCAATGGCTGCTCCCACCATGGAAGGAGTGGGGTTTCCGGGGGCATCGTTGCCACCCTGCGACCCGTCGAAAAATTCATAAGCATAATTATAGGTAAAGGGAATCAATTTATTGTTTTGAATATTCCTGATATGCTCATAATCATATTCTCCGTCATCGCCAGGGCCCTGGTCGGAACCGATTCCGATACATTTGGTGTACCATGCGGTGTCGGAAGGAGGTGTTTGTTCGTAATTCAGCGTACGTTCCACCATAGTGTTTACCTGGGCTTCCGTTTCAGCCGAGAAGCGTCCTACAAAAAGGTCAGGATAGTGGTCGTTACCCACAACATAACCGTAATCATTATCCGAATCGTTTCCACCGATAACACTGGCCGGAACCTGCGGGGCATCGCCTACCAAAAGCAGGAATGTGAGTCCGTTTGTGTTGTAATAATTGGCAACATATTGCTTTATTTGAGGTGCACCGCCAATGGTTGCAACATCGACAATCTCGGTGGGGGTTCCGGTTTTTATTTTCCAGTCGATATAAGGCTGCATGGCGGCCATAAAATCGCCATAGGAAATGATGAGCAGGTTTCCGTGCTCGTCCACAGGCGTATAGCGGCTGCCCGCTTGTTGTGCGCTGTAATTCAGAAAATGACGGCTGTATATTTGCCGGAAACGGCTGTCGATGCGCTCAGGCATTCCGTTTCTTTCAATAGCGTTTATATTGGAAATTCCGTTTTCTTTAACCCTTACGGTAATACTGTAATAAACTTTCAGCTCTTTGGTTACCGGATTGTATTCAAA
>JALVZH010000354.1 GCA_027022105.1 Bacteroidales bacterium
TTATTGCAGGCTTGTTGTTTCTCGGTATCAGGGGCGGATTTCAGGCAATACCCATAACGGCAAGCCAGGCCTATTTTTCCAAACACCAAATATTAAATGTTGCAGCCGTTAATCCGGGTTATAACCTGGCTTTTAATACTTTGGATTACGCTACAATAAACAGGCACAACATATTTAAAACCATGCCTGAGGATGAGGCGGAAGCCATTGTGAAGCGCATTCATGAGGTTCCGAAAGATACTACCGTAAACATCCTTAAAATAAAGAAGCCCAATGTTGTGATTTTGTTTCTTGAGAGTTTTTCCGGTGATTTGATTGAGTCGCTGGGCGGTGATCCGCGTATTGCACCCAATTTCCACAAAATGGAAAAAGACGGACTGCTGTTTACACGGTTTTATGCCACGGGAAACCGCTCACAACAGGCTCTGGCAAGTGTTTACGGCGGGCTTCCGGCGGTTCCGGTAACCACACTTACCGATCATCCTGAAAAGTATAAATCGGTTCCCAGCCTGATCAAAATAATGAAAGACAACGGATATTATACAAGCTTTCTGTTTGGCGGACAACTGATTTACGGAAATATAAAATCTTATTTGATTTACAATGGTTTTGACACCATTACCGAAGGAAAGGACTTGGATCCTTCGGTACCCCATCAAATGCTGGGTGTTCCCGACGAGTATATGCTAGATGTCTTTTTAAAACAGTTGGACAGTTTGCCTCGGCCCTTTTTTGCCAATGCTTTTACCCTTAGTTCCCATTCACCCTATGATGTTCCGGGCGGCTGGCCATTGAAATGGGTTCATCCCGAAAACAAGTTCGTCAATTCGGCTCATTATACCGACAAATGCCTTGGCCGGTTTTTTGAAGCGGCAAAGCAACAGCCGTGGTGGGACAGCACGCTGTTTGTTGTAATGGCCGACCATTCGCATGCCTCTTATCATAACTACCGTTTAGGTTCTTTCGAATATCACCAAATACCGTTATTACTTACCGGTGGTGCTTTAAAAGAGCAGTATCGCGGCAGGCAGGATACAACCCTTTCGTCCAATGTGGATGTAACCGCCACCCTTTTGCATCAGTTGGGGCTTTCGTCGGATGAGTTTTTCTGGAGTAAAAATCTTTTTAATCCTTATGCCCCGCGGTTTGCCTATTTTGAACTCTATACCGGTTTCGGCTGGAAAAGACCCTGGGGCGAGCTGATTACCGAAATGAAATCGAAACAAGTATGGAAATTTGAAGCCCCGAAAGAAAAAATAAAAGAGATGAAACAGGAAGGGTATGCCTATATCCAGGTGCTGTTTGATTATTTTATGAAGTTGTAAGGTGAAAATCAGTTGCTTCTGCCTGTTTATAAATAAAAAATACCCCAATCTTTTTTCGTCGCTATCAAATGCTTTTCTTCCAATAAAATTAACGTAAAGGATATAATTAGGTGATTCATTGGACACGCCTGCCTTTGTTCCAACCTAACAGAGCCCTCTGAATTACCGGGTGTAGTGTTTGTTATGTTTCCGTCCCACACTTGCTCATTGAGCACTTGTCCGCCGCAGGCTGATTGCTCATTTCCAGGTTTTTAGTCTTTATGCTTCCGTCCTTTCAGGTCTCCACCCACAATGCTTACCGCGACCTAAAAGGACATTCCACTCAATGCCCCATGAATTACTGGGAGCAGTTTTACGTCAGTCAAACCCTCCTAAAACACCGAACCTAATTCTACAGTAATTCAATCACCCCATTGATCCACCTCTCCTTTCAATCAAAACTTCTGAACCTTTGAACTTTTGAACATAAAACATCAAAAATAAAACATCAAAAATAAAACATCAAAAATCCTATTTCATCAGCGCATCATAAAGTATATCAACAGGATGTAATGCCGTTCGTTGGGTTCCGTCTTTTATCTGATGCCGGCATGAGGTACCCGGGGCAGCTATGATAGTTGACGCATCGCTGTTTCTGACAGCAGGGAACAGAACCATTTCTCCCACTTTCATCGAAAGGTCGTAGTGCTCTTTTTCGTAACCGAATGCACCGGCCATGCCGCAACAACCCGAGGGAATCTCTTCGGCGGTATAATTTTCGGGGAACCGCAATACAAACAGGGTAGGGGAGGTGGATGCCAGCGATTTCTGGTGACAATGCCCGTGTAGCTTAATGTGCCGTTGCTTTTTGGTAAATTGCTCTTTGGTTATTTTTCCCGCTTTCATCTCTCTTTCCAAAAACTCATCAATCATCATACTGTTTCTGGCAAGTTTTTTTACCGCCTCACGGTTTTGAATGTACGCCAAATCGAGGTATTCGTCCCTAAACGTGAGAATGGCCGAAGGCTCTATCCCGATGAGCGGTGTTTCATTAGATATTTTATCTTTTAGCAACTCTATATTGCGATTGGCAATTTTTTTTGCCTTCTTTACCAATCCTTTGGACAAAAACGTGCGGGCACTTTCCAGATGATTGGGGATAATTACCTTGTATCCCAGCCTGGTCAACAGCAAAATGGCTTTTATTCCGGTATCGGTATCGTTAAAACGGGTAAATTCGTCATTGAAAAGATAAATCGTTCCGTTGCTGAAGGCGGATTTTTCAACATTTTGTTTGTTCTTTCCGTACCACTTTTCCAAAGGACGGCGCGACAGCAGCGGAAACTTCCTTTGCGGTGCAAAACCCAGCAATTTGGCCATGGCATCCGACAGGAATTTATTGGTTTGGAAGAAGTTATAGATGCCGGGCACATAGCTTCCCAACAGATTTATCTTTGATATATTGGCAATAATACGGCTGCGCAGCGGCACACCGTGGCTTTCGTAATAATGCTGCAAAAATTCGGCTTTCAGCTTGGTTATGTCCACACTGGAAGGGCATTCCGATTTACATCCTTTGCACATAAGGCACAAATCCAGTGCTTCGTAGATTTCCCTGTGGTCAAAAGCATTTTTTTGATTCGGTTTGCTTAAAAATTCCCGCAGGATGTTGGCGCGGGCACGGGTGCTCTTGTCTTCGTCGCGTGTGGCCATAAAGCTGGGGCACATGGTACCGCCTATGACTTCCGACTTACGGCACAGGCCGGTTCCGTTGCATTTTTCGGCAGCCCGCACAATGCCGAGGTCGGACGAAAAATCGAAATATGTTTTTATTTCCGGGGTGGTTTGTCCGGGGGTATAGCGCAAGTGGGTATTCATGCGCGGGGTGCCGGTTATTTTGCCCGGATTGAATATTCCCTGCGGGTCCCACGTCTGTTTTACCTTTTTAAAAACATCGTAAATCTGGTTGCCCACCATCAACGGGATGAATTCGCCCCGCAGTCTTCCGTCGCCATGTTCGCCGCTGAGTGAACCCCGGTATTTTTTTACCAGTTTTGCCGATTCCAGACCTATTTTGTAAAAAAGTTCAACGTCGGCAGGGTCTTTCAGGTTCAGAACCGGCCGCAGGTGAAGTTCGCCGGTGGCAATATGTGCATAATAAACACAGGATTTGTTGTATTTCTTAAGGATTTCGTCAAATTCGGCAATGTATTCGGGAAGCACTTCCGGTTTTACGGCGGTATCTTCTATTACAGGTACCGGTTTGGCATCCCCGGGCATGTTGTTGATAATCCCCAACCCTGCTTTACGAAGGTCCCAAACCTTTTTCATGTCGGAACCCTTAATTATGGGGAAATGATAGCCCAAACCTTTTTCACGCATCGAAGATTCCAACTCTTTTGCTTTTTGAGCAATGGTTTCCGTATCATGTTCGGCATATTCCACAACCAATATGGCACCCGGGTCGCCTTTCACGAAAAAACGGTTTTTGCTCTGCTCAATGTTCTTTTTGGTCAGGTCAAGCAGGGTTTTGTCCATCAACTCCACCGAATAGGGTTTGGTTTTCAAAGCTATAAGGTTGGCTTTCAGGGCATCGGCAACGGAATCTAAATGAACGGCAACCAATGCCAAATGTTTGGGCGGCAGCGGGTCGAGGTGCAGTTTTATCTCTGTGGTAAAGGCAAGTGTGCCTTCCGAGCCCGCCAGCAGTTTGCAAAAGTTAAAGGGTTTATCACTTTCCCCGAAAACCGAACAGTTCATCAACTCATCAATGGCATAGCCCGTATTTCTCCGGCGGATGGCCGGGTCGGGGAATTGTTCCTTAATCTCTTTTCGCAACGTTGCGTCGGAAAGCAAAGTTTTGGTGGTACGGTAAATATTACCCTCGAGTGATTGTTCTTTGCATTTTGCTTCGAATTCTTCTGCCGCTAGCGGTTTGAAATGTGCTTCGCTGCCGTCGCTCAAAACGGCTTTTACCTCAAGGGTGTGGTCGCGGGTGCTGCCGTGTATCAGCGAGTGGGCGCCACAGGCGTTGTTTCCCAGCATACCGCCCGTCATACAGCGGTTCGAGGTGGATGTTTCGGGTGAGAAAAACAGTCCGTAAGGTTCAAGTGCTTTGTTCAACTCGTCGCGCACAACCCCCGGCTCAACGCGTACCCACCGTTCTTCGGGGTTTATCTCAAGAATTTTGGTGAAATGTTTGGAAATATCCACCACTATACCGTTTCCCACAACCTGTCCTGCCAATGATGTGCCCGCAGCTCTCGGAATTAGAGAATAGCCGTTTTCTTTGGCAAAAAGAACCAGCGCTTTGATGTCTTCACTGTTTTTGGGATAGGCAACAGCCGCAGGAACTTCGCGGTATGCCGAGGCATCGGTGGCATACATCAGGCGAATACTCTTGTCAAAAAAGATTTCACCGCCGAAATTCTTTTGCAGTACTTGTAACGGATATATGTTCTCTTTTCTTTTCATGCCTCTTGATAGAACCTGCTTAAAGTTTAATTAATCAATTGTATTATAAAATATTGGAAACCAGAAAAGTGAATATCTTTTTAATTGACCCACCCCTACACCTCCCGACGTAAAGTCGGGACAAGCTCTCCAAGGAGGGGAATAATGGTATTCATTTTCTGGTTTCCAATATTTTATGTTCATTATTTCTACGTTAATTTAAAACAACAATTCCATTAATGTTTCCGAAAAACGGTTGTCTGCCAATCGGCTTTGTACGGTACGGGGTTCATGCCAAATATGTAACAGTTTTTCCTCGATTTTTTCAAGTTTTTTATCCTCGAAAAAGAGTTCAATACGCTCTGTTTTTCCATTATTAACTTGCATGTCAACGCTCATGGTGCCGTAAACGGTTTCCTGCTTATTATAAAAACGGTAGTCGGGCGAATATCCGTAAGTCCACTCAATGGTTCGGTATTTTTCGTTGGCAAGTTTCTCTATTGCTTTTTCTTCTTCCGGTGTAAATTCCCTGACGGCGGAAATGTTCAGGTGGTTTAAAAGGTATTCTTCCAGTTGCTGTTTAAAATCGTTAAAAGAGGTAACGGTAGTCAAAAGTTCTTTTAAGTTGCCCGTTTTTGCCCTGACGGAGGGGATTGATTTGTCGGAAATTTTTGCCGTTCCGGGCCGGATAACCTTTTCCAAAAGTTCCATATCCACGTCGTAAAGCAGCGTGCCGTGATGGATAATCCGGTTTTTATAAACATGGGCAGCGTTCCCCGAAAATTTCTTTCCTGCAACGGTCAAATTGTTTTTCCCCTCGAAGGCTGCCATAATGCCATGCTCTTTCAGGAACTCAATGACAGGTCTGGTGAATGCTTTAAAATCAATAAGATACTGTTGGTTTTTGCCGTTTGTTATTTGAG
>JALVZH010000355.1 GCA_027022105.1 Bacteroidales bacterium
TTTATCTTTGCAAATACAGACAAACGAAACCGAAAAAGATGGGAAAGGATACCGTAAAAATTTTTTTATTATTCGCTATTGTTGTTATCCTTAATGCAGGTTTCACAGGATGCCATAAAAAGGAAAGCGGAGGTGGGAACCCGTTTAATATTACTTACGATTTGCAAAAAACAAGGTTTACCATTCGGTTTACAGATGCCAAAACAGGTGAATTGCTAGGAGCTGACGGAAACAAAAGTGTAACGGTTACCATTACCGGGGTTGACAAAGATGCCGTATATGATGTTTCAGGGTTAAAAAAAACGGCTTACAAATCGAAAAACGGATTTATGACATTGGCATTGAGTTCTGTTGATGGTTCCCCCGGCGAGGCTAATCCCGTCCGGTTTGCGTTGCTGGCTACATGTAACGGATACATTCCCACGGCAAAACAGGTTGCAATTACAAAAGATGGGGAATATCAGATGCAGATAGCCATGTCGAAAACCGGTGAGTTGCCCGAGGGAGCAGCAAGTGTGTATAAAACGGGGATCGGAACCATCCGCGACAGTGTATTAACCGCTCCGCTTATAGTAATGACACCCGGAATTGAAACAAAGATGATTATTCCGGCAGGAACAGCCATACTCGATACGGCAGGAGCCCCGCTTGAAAGTCCGCTTACGGTCTCTATTGTCTATTTCAGTAATATGTCCGATCAATGTATGTCGGCTTTTCCGGGCGGACCCGCCGCTTCCGTTTATCAGAACGGGAGTGTTACCGACGGCACCTTTTTCTCCGCAGGTTTTGTACGCATTGAAATAACCGGAGCAGGAGGAAAAAAGGCTGCCCGTTTTGAAAAGAAACCTGCAACACTGGAGATACTTGTGGACAGGAACACAATAAATACGGAAACCGAAGCCCCCATTGCAGCAGGTGACCTTATCGGTGTTTATCATTTTGATGAAAACAGTGGTATTTGGCAAAAAAAAGTTACCGACACCATTGTTGCCTACGACGAAATCCCGCCTGTGGGCGATTTTGTGGTAAAAACAAAGGTTTCTTCTCTCTTTTATTACAGCCTGAACTGGTTCCGGGAAAACAACTGCTTCACCGGAACAAACATTACCTTTTCCGCAGATTCAGGAACCTGTGCCAAAGGATATCTTCAGGGTATCTTAAAACGAAAACAGGACAGCGTTTATCTCGGTTGGTTTGGCGGCATGGCATCGGTTTCCGATACGCTGCAAATCCCTTTTGTGCCGGCATCTGTCCACGGTTATATCCAATGGATTAACGACTCTGCTTCAGGGATAATGGTCAGGGAGCAAAACAACCCAACCGATATTGGCGACCTGTGTGACGGAAGTGCTAACGATGTTCCCATTGTTTCAACGGTGAACGACGGTGTATCCGTACTGATTACCGTTACGGCACATTGCCCTTCCAATCCCGATGTAAACATCCTCCCCTCTTTCGGTATCTGGTACCGCCCTGAAATGTCCTATACATGGCAATGGACAGCCCAAAAAGACGGTGTTTCGGAAATATGCGGACTGATTGAAGGAAACAATTATGTTATCGGTACTTATTTCGATAATCAATGGACAGAATGGACGGTAACCATTGACAAAACACATCAAATAAACATCTCATTTGATTTTCCATCCGGTATTTGCAATAAGGTTTTCGGGATGTAAAACCGGTAGTCCCCGCACTGAAAAAAAGAAAAAAGATGAAATTTACCGAGTCGGAGAACATTGAACTGAAGAAATCTACTGCCGAATTAAAAGAGGGTATAATCTCTATTGCTGCAATACTGAACAAACACGGAAAAGGGGAATTGTATTTCGGAATAAAAAATAACGGTATTGTCGTAGGCCAGGATGTCGGAGACAAAACCCTGCGGGATGTTTCACAGGCAATCAGCAATCATATAGAACCGAAAATTTATCCTGAGATAACCAAAGAGAAGATAAATAATCTGTATATAATCAAAGTCCGGTTTCAGGGCAACGATAAACCTTATTTTGCTTACGGAAGGGTCTATTTAAGAGTGGCTGATGAGGACCGTCAGTTGAGCCCGAAAGAAATAGAAAAACTGATTTTGGAGAAGAATATATATCAATCCAAATGGGATAGTGAAATAACCGAATATACACTTTTTGATGTTAACGATGAAACCGTATCCGGATTCATTGATCAGTTAATAAGCTCGGGAAGAATACCCGTTCAAAATAAAAATAAAGAGAATATTTTTAAAAAACTTGGTTTGATTAGCAAAAACAAATTGTCATTTGCAGCATGGCATCTGTTTTGTGATTACCAACCCGTTGAGCTCCAGCTTGCTGTTTTTAAAAATAATGATAAAACAAGCTTTTCAGATATTAAACCTCCAATTAAAGGAAATCTTTTCTTTTTACTTGAAACTGCTATTGAATATGTTTTAGATAAAATGAACTGGAGGGTAGAATTTAGTAAGGATATGAAACGCCATGAAATTCCTGAGATTCCTGTGGCTGCATTACGTGAAGCTATAGTTAACTCTTTTGCGCATCGTGATTTTCACAACCCTAAATCAAATGAAATAGCTTTCTTTGACAACAGAATAGAGATATTTAATCCGGGAACTTTCCCTCCCGGTTTAACCCCCGACAATTTCATAAAAGGACATGAACGATCACATTTAAGAAACCCTAAAATTGCAGAGATTTTTTTCTATACCAGAAACATTGACAGGTGGGGTTCCGGTTTACAGAGGATAGACAAAGAATGCAGAGAAAATAAAATTAAGTACAGTTTTCAAATTTTATCCGATGGTTTTTTAGTTACCTTTTATCGTCCGGATTTTAGGGAAAAAACTAGGGAAAAAACTAGGGAAAAAACTAGGGAAAAAATTATTGAGATTATCAAAAATAATCCTGGTGTTACCATTCATGAAATGGCTACAATTACAGGAATAACAATCAAAGGTATAGAATGGCAAATAGCAAAGCTGAAACAAAAAGGAATTATCAAACGCGTCGGCCCGGCCAAAGGAGGCCACTGGGTGATAGTTGACGATGATGTTGTTTAGAATTAACATGATGATAATGAATATAAAATATTCATAATCGGAGAGAAAAGGTGGAGAAAAAAGAAAAATTAATGAAAGAAACAATTTTAAAAGAAAGACATATTTTGTCGTGGGACGACATTGGGATGAACAAGCGGATGCATTGGGCCGCGTTGAACAGAGTGCTGCAACAGGCTGCAGTAAACCATGCGGAACACCTTGGTTTCGGTTTTACCGACATCAGTAAGGAGAATGTTTCCTGGGTTTTGTTCAGACTGCACATACAGATACTGCGCTGGCCGCAATGGAAAGAAGAGATAGAGGTGTGTACCTGGCCCTCTTTTGTGAAGTCGATTTCCGCGTTCAGGGAGTTTGAGATAAAGACCGATAGCGGAGAACTTATTTGCAATGCTTCTTCGGAATGGCTGATTATTGACCTGAATACACGCAAACCCCGGCGGGTGGAAGATTTCCATCGTTTCGACGATGTACTTACCCCCGAAAAGACCCTCACCGAAGCCCCTCCCCGTTACAATGCCAAAGGAGAATTTACCGACCTTTTTACCGGCGAAGTACGGTTTTCGCATATGGACATGAACAACCACCTGAACGCACTACACTATTTCGGTTGGTTTTCCGATGCTTTTTATCTTGTACACGGTTTAAAAACACCATCCTTTTTATCCATGACCTATTTTAACGAATGTATGCTTGGGGAAAAAGTAGTTATGCAGCAATCGGCAGACGACCCGATGGTATTCAGGGGATATAAACCTGAAACGGGAAAAATTGCTTTTCTGGCGGCAGCCAAAATCTGAAAAGAATTTTACAACCTCTTTTTTTTGATTAAAAATTAATGTAGTTTTGTAAGAGAATAAAAGAGGATAATTGCCGTTACTAAAAAAATGAATAAACAGTGAAACGAAGCAGAGTTATTCTTATCGGGGTTGTTTTTATTTTGGCCATTGGTGTATTTATATGGGGCTATAATTTTTTAAAGGGAAATGATATTTTCTCAAAACAACGTGTGTTTTATGCCCGTTATTCCAATGTTGGAGGCCTGTTGTCGGCCAATCCGGTTTTGATAAACGGAATGCAGGTAGGACAGGTGCGGAACCTCTATTTTTCGCCGGATATGTCGGGTGATATTATTGTGGAATTTCTTATGTCCACCGACTTTCCGATACCAAGAAATACACAGGCGGTTATTACCAACGCAAACCTGCTGGGTGACAAAGCCGTTACCTTTAAGCTTGGAAACAGCAAGAATCTGGCACAAAACGGTGATACTTTGAAAGGAGTGGTGGAAACAACACTGGCAGAGGCTGTAAATGAGCAACTTGCGCCATTAAAGGGAAAGGCTGAAGGCCTGTTGTCATCCATCGACTCGCTTGTGGTTGACCTGAATGCGGTATTTGCAGGCCAGGCAGGTCAGGATTTAAGACAGAGTTTTGTGGATATCCGTTCCACCCTTGGAAATTTGCGCCATACAACATCCAACCTCGATACATTGGTCGATACACAGGGAAACCGTATCGCAACCATTCTTGCCCATATTGAATCCATTACAAAAGAGATTGACAGTAAAAAAACCAGCATTACGGGAACACTGGAAAATCTGGACAGGTTGAGCGATACGCTGAGCAATGTTAATTACCAGGCAACCCTGAGTAATATTGATACAACCATGGCCGAATTACACAAGCTGATTGAAGGCCTCAATGCGGGACAGGGTTCTGCCGGTAAACTTTTTGTAAACGATTCGTTGTACATGGAACTGAATAAATCGGCTGCCGAATTGAATAAACTCTTAAAAGACATCCGTGAAAACCCCAAACGGTATGTTAAGTTTTCACTCTTTTAATTGAAGTTGATTAAATGTAACGTGATGATATCGAGTATTAATAGTGAAGTTGTTTAAAGTTAACGTAATGATAATGAATATAAAATATTGGAAACCAGAAAATGAATTCCGCTATTCCCCTCCTCGGAGGGGTGCAGGGGTGGGTCTATTAAAAAATATATTCACTTTTCTGGTTTCCAATATTTTATAATATAACTGATTAATTAGACTTTAAACAGGTTCAGTTTATAAACTTTAAACAAATTCATTCTGAAATTTAATTCCCGGCCTCTTTCATTTCATAAATATCCCCTTTGTTTTTCGGACGGGCTTCCTCTTTCCAGTCGAAACCCTTTAACCGCTTCACATCGGCAGGGATTTCTTTTTCGGGATAGGTAACTTCGGTTATTTGTTCAATATACTTTATGCTGGAAACCTCGTTGTTCTCAAGACGTATTTGCATATAACTTGCTTCTTCTTTGTTTACGCCGATGAGCGATTTATCCTCTTCGCGTACATAGTAAACCGATTCGGCATTTCCATCCACATCTATAATTTTCAATTCGTTATTAAAGAAATGGCCAACCATCCTTTTTCCTTTAATCTGATTAAAAGTGTCGGTGCTATCGCGTGAGGCAATAAAGGCATTGTTGATGAGTTCCAGTGAGTCCACCCTGTTTTTTGCAACATGGATAATTATGGTATCTGCCGTCAATTGATTCTTTCCCGACCAAAGTACCGGATTTTTATACAAACGTATGGTGGAATCGGCCATGCCGTAGGCCAGCGAATCGCACTGCCCCTGCATGTCGTTTCGGTAAAAACGAACCTTGTAATAGGCCAGCATCTTTTTTGCCTTGCGTTCTTTGTCGAAATACATAAAAAGGGTGTCGCCATGCATAAACATGGTGTCTTTGTTTTTCTCATCATAGGTAATGGCCAGAGCACTGTCGGTAACATAAGACACTCCCTTTTTGTCCCAAAGGCGTCCGGTTCTTCCTTTTACCATTACATTGTGTACCGTATCGTGAATGGTAACGCGGCCAAATGCTTCACCGTAATAATTGGCATTGTCGTAATTGATACTGTCTGCGGTTATTGACTGTTCATTGCTCCAAATGGAAGGCCTTTTTCTTAATTCCGAATAATCGGTTTCGGTATTGTACCAGCCGTCTTCACAATAAATTGTGCTCTCTTTTCCCCTGATAACCGTAGGCCCTTTAAAAAAAGCCACCTTGGTTTCCGAATTATAAATCAGCGTATCCGAATAGGTCTCCTGATCGGGATTTCTCAACACCACATCTTTTTTAAAATGAAAAACTTTGGTTTCCGTGTTGTAATATCCTTCTATGCTGGTAAGTGTATCCGAACCGCTGTGAATAACTCCGCTGTCGTTGTAATAGGCTATTTGCGTGTTGCGGTTAAAAATAAGATGGTCTGTTGTCAATACTGTATTTTTATCAATCAATTTTACACTGTCGAACAATTCAGCCACCTTTATTTTTCCTTTGTAAATCAACTTCTTACCATAAACATCAACAGTATCGTTCACTTTAATATGAACATGCCCGAAAGCATCGAAATTGCGTTTTTTATCATTGAGCCAGGCACTGTCGCAGTAAAAAAGTACCGAATCCTGCCGCAAAACAACATTTCCTATCAACCGCTGAATGTCCTTTCCCAGCTTTTCATTGTAAGTTAAAATATCGGCATGTTCGATATGTACAATGGTTTTGTTTTGAGCAATACCCCGAAAGCCCAAACCGAAAACAGCAAAAAGGAAAAGAAACAGTTTTTTATGCAAAGCAAATTTGTTTTCTGCAAAGGTACATACATTTCGGTATTTCCGGTATTATCATACCCGAACCCGGAATTTTTCTTACAGTCGTACGTAAAATAACATTTCACCGAACTTTCGTGTATATTTGTTGCAGAATATAAAATTTTATTGGCTAATGAAAACTTTAAAAAGAATTATTCTTGCAATACTTATTCTCATTGTTCTTATTGCAGGTAGCATTTATTTTTGGTTACGCAGTACGGCACCCGATTATTCGGGAACAAAAACCCTTGCCGGCCTTAACAATACTGCTGAAGTTGTTTACGACGACTACGGTATTCCTCATGTATATGCAAAAAATGCCCGTGACGCCTGTTTTGCCTTGGGGTATGCCCATGCACAGGACCGCCTGTTTCAAATGGTGATGATAAGAAGAGTTATTCAGGGACGCCTTGCGGAAATTTTGGGCAAAGAGCTGGTTAATACCGATAAATACATGCTGACCCTTTCCATTAACGATGCGGCAAAAAAGAGTGCCGAAAGGTTTATGCATGAAGCCGACCAACCGGTGAAAGACCAGGTACAGGCTTATCTTGACGGAGTAAATAGCTTTATTGAAAACGGAACACTGCCCATCGAATTTACGCTGATGGATTTTAACCCCGACCCTTTTACAGTGCAGGATGTTTTCGGCATTATAGGTTATATGTCGCTCACTTTTACATCGGCCATTGTACAAGACCCGCTTGTTTATCGCATTTATCAAAAATATGGTGATGATTATCTGAAAGACCTCGGTGTCGATTCGCTCAGTGCGGCAAATCATTATAAGCCGGATAAAAACACGGTACTGGCCGGACTGTTTAAAAATGTAAATGAATTGCAGGACATGATTCCGGTTCCCATATGGGAAGGTTCCAACAACTGGGTGGTTAGTAAAGATCATTCAACCACCGGTAAACCGATTTTGTGTAACGATACCCATATTAAGTATGCACAACCTTCCGTTTGGTACGAGGCCTATATCGAATATCCGGGATACAACATGTACGGATATTATCTTGCAGGAGTGCCTTTCCCTGTTGTGGGTCACAACAATTATTACGGCTGGGGTGTTACCATTTTCCCGTTCGACAATATGGACTTGTATGCCGAAAAACAGAACCCCGGTAATCCTGATCAATACTGGAAAATTGACCATTGGGAAAATTATACCACGGTAAAAAAAGAGATAAAAGTAAAAGGAGAAGACCCCGTAATCTATTCACTTCGCTCAACATACCACGGTCCCCTGCTAAACGATGTATATCCCGATGCTTCGCCCGGCAAGGATGTTCCGGTAAGTTTTTGGTGGGGACCTTTGCATCTTGAATCCACGGCTTTGGAGGCACTTTATTACATAAACAATGCCTCGGGAATGGAAGAGTTTAAAAAGGGTTGTTCGCTTATTGATGTGGTGGGGCTTAATGTATTGTATGGCGATACGGATGGCAACATTGCCTGGTGGGCGTCCGGGCGTATTCCGCGGCACCCTTCGCGCAGCAATTCGCGAATGATTTTGGACGGAGCTTCGGGTAAGGATGATATTCTCGGGTTTTACCCTTTCAGCAAAAATCCGCAAATTGAAAATCCCGAATCGGGCATTCTGAACACCTCCAACGATGCGCCAATCAGGGTTGACAGTATATTGTATCCGGGATATTATTCGTATGGTTACAGAGCTGCCCGAGTACGCCAACTGCTTACTTCCAAAGCCAAACTGAATGTGGAGGATATGAAAAAGATCCAGTTGGATGTCTATTCCGACCGTGATGTGCGGCTTGCCAATTTAATCGTAAAAAGCATTACCGCCCGCAGTGGCGATAACGAAATAGTGAAAGCATTGCAAAACTGGGATGGAAATTATGATACGGCAAGTACGGGGGCGGTTATTTATACCCAATTGCTCTATTTTATTATTCGCGATGCCATGCTGGATGAAGTGGGAAACGAGGATTTTTCGAAACTTGTTTCCGGTACCATGATGCGTAATTCCATTGAACGCTTGTTTACCAACGACAGTTCCGTTTGGTGGGACAATGTGAATACCAAAACAAAAGAGACACGTACCGATATTTTTAACAGGGCGTTTTCGGAGACCTCCGTTGCACTAAAAAATCAGTTGGGTGACGATTTAAAACAGTGGAAGTGGGGCAGGGTGCACCAGTTAATACATGTTCATCCCATTGGACGTAAAAAGCCGTTCGACAAATATTTTAATGTAGGCCCGTTTCCCATGCACGGCTCCAACGAGGTGGTTGACAAAGAGGCATTTGGTTATAACGAAAACGGTATTTATCCTGTTAAGTCGGGGCCGGCTTTGCGTTTTATTCTCGATTTTGCCAACACCGGCAATGCGCTGTCGGTTATTCCTACCGGGCAGTCGGGCAATGTAATGAGCCCCCATTATGCCGACCAGGCCGAATTGTTTGTTTCGGGAAAATACCGCCACCAGATTATGAAAAAAGATGAATTGAAAAAAGGAAAAGTTTTGAAACTGGAACCGGAGGATTAACCGACGTATGAAAGAGCAATAAAACAAATCAATATAATTGTATTTTTGTCGCTTTAACCCTGAAAAAAAGGATAGTAAATAATGTATGAGTATTTTGTTGGAAACCTGATAGAAAAGAACCCTGCATACGTTGTGCTTGAAACGGGAGGCATAGGCTACCTGATTAATATTACACTGAATACATTTACCGAAATTAAAGACATGGAGCGGGCAAAATTGCTTGTACACTATGTGGTTCGCGAAGATGCACAGATACTCTACGGTTTTTTTTCCGAAACGGAACGCTCGCTTTTCCGGGCATTGATCACTGTTTCGGGTGTGGGAGCCTCCACGGCACGCCTGGTTTTGTCGTCGCTTACGGCAGCCGAGGCCTATGATGCAATTGTCAGTGGAAATGCTGCGGTGTTGCAAAGCGTAAAAGGTATCGGCGGTAAAACGGCACAGCGGATTGTGGTGGATTTGAAAGACAAACTGGCCAAAGAGCCGGTAACCATTGAAAAATTGCCCGCCGGCCACAATACATTAAAGGAAGAAGCGTTATCAGGATTACTTATTCTCGGTTTCTCCAAAAATGTGGCTTCCAGAGCCGTTGACCGCATTTTGAGGGAGCAATCGGTAAAGAGTGTGGAAGAATTGATTAAAGAGTCGTTAAAGATATTATAAGGTTTTACCTTTGTACCCGGAAAAAGTCAGGAATTGAAGGGAATGACAACACAGTTAAAGTGGCAAATCAGAATTACGGTTATCGCCGTAATTTCGCTTTTTTTGCTGGGAATACCTGTAACACCGCAGGCCCAGGCTCAGAATGTCTCCTATCCCGATTCCGCAAAAGCGGATACCGCTTCACAAAACAATCTGCTGTTTCCTTTTAACGATAACACCGGAAACCCCTGGCTCGACAACCAAAATCAGAGCCCTCTTTTTCTTAGAGATCCTTCCAATCTTACAAAAGAGATTCAATACAATCCCGAGACAAACAGCTATGAATTTGTTACCAAAATAGGCGATTTCACCTACCGCGATCCGGTTCAGATGGATTTCGAAGATTTTAAGAAATACACCCTTAAAAACGACATCAAACAGTATTGGAAAGAGCGGGCGCAAACGGGCGGAACTGCGGAAGGCCAGCGTTTGATACCCAAAATTTACATCGGCGGTGAAGCATTCGACAAGATTTTCGGCAGCAATACCATCGACATCCGGCCTCAGGGTTCGGCAGAGGTGAGTTTCGGTATTTTGTCCAACAAACGCGACGACCCCTCGTTAGACGTAAGGCAACGCCGTACCACCAATTTCGATTTCAACGAAAAGATTCAGATGAATGTGATTGCCAAAATCGGCGATAAAATAGAATTTAAGGCAAACTACAATACAGAATCTTCTTTCGATTTTGAAAATACCTTAAAACTGAAATACGAAGGCAAAGAGGATGAAATTATCAAACTTATTGAAGCCGGTAACGTTACGCTTCCGCTTAATTCAACACTTATTACCGGCAGCCAGAGCCTGTTCGGGATAAAAACAAAGCTGCAATTCGGAAACACCACTATTACCGGTGTCTTTTCGCAACAGCAAAGCGAAACCAAAAACATTTCGGTACAGGGTGGCGCCCAGACACAAAGTTTTGAACTCACCCCGCTCGATTATGAAGAAAACCGCCACTTTTTCCTGAGTCAGTATTTCAGGGACAACTACGAAAGGGCTCTGGCCGATTTGCCTATCATCACTTCGGACATTAATATTACCAAAATTGAGGTATGGGTTACCAACATCGGTGCGGCCACACAGGAAAACAGGAATATTGTGGCTTTTACCGACCTTGGTGAGGGTAAACAAGACGAGATTTACAACAAATATATCCATGGTGTACAGGGCGGGATTTTGCCGTCGAACAGGTCTAACGACATGCTTTCGCGAATGGATACCACTCAGGTGCGCGACATTAATAGCGTGACTAACTATCTGACAGGCGACCCGTTCGGAGTAGGAGATAACCACTATTTTGTTTCGGGTGAAGACTTTGTTAAGCTGGAAAACGCACGCAAACTGAAAGAGTCGGAATATACGCTGAACCGTAAGCTGGGGTTCATCTCTTTAAACACAAACCTCAATCCCGACCAGGTGCTGGCGGTGGCGGTGCAATATACCGTAATCGGACACGACAGTGTTTTTCAAATCGGTGAATTTTCCGACCAGGGGGTAACAGCTCCCAAAAGCCTTATTGTAAAACTGCTGAAAAGCACCAGCCTCAATACCAAAATGCCGATGTGGAACCTGATGATGAAAAACGTTTATGCCATTGGCGCTTATCAGGTAAACAGGGAAGACTTTATTTTTAATATTCTGTACAAAGGTGATAACCAAGGTGTTCCCACCGGATATTTTATGGAAGGCCCCGATGATGTAAAAGGGGTGCCGCTGATTCATTTGCTGGGTCTTGATAATTTGGACCAGCAGATGAATCCTATCCCCGGCGGAGACGGAGTTTTCGACTTTATTGACGGAGCGGCAACCAACGGCGGCACCATTCAGGCCAACAACGGACGCATCTTTTTCACCTCGTTGGAGCCATTCGGAAAATATATTCGCGATTCCATATTCCCCGGCAATAAAGAGTTGGCGGATAAATACGCTTTCGATTCGCTTTATACCACCACCAAAACGGGGGCGGAACAGTTTCCCGATAAGAACAAATTTATACTCGAAGGGTTTTACAAATCCTCTTCCGGTTCCGATATCAGCCTCAATGCCATGAATGTTCCGCAGGGCTCGGTTAAGGTAACCGCCGGTGGCGTGGTTCTTACCGAAAATGTGGATTATACTGTTGATTACACCCTTGGACGGGTTAAAATCATCAACGAAGGGATATTGAATTCGGGAACCCCTATTAATGTGTCGCTGGAAAGCAATTCCATGTTCAATGTACAGCAAAAGCGGATGATGGGTATTCATGTGGATCATGAATTCAGTAAAAACTTCCACGTGGGTGGAACCATCTTAAACCTTCACGAACGGCCTTTGACACAAAAGGTAAATTACGGCGACGATCCTGTTTCCAATACCGTTTGGGGTGCCGATTTCAGTTATCATACCGACTCGCGCTGGCTTACCAATATCATAGACAAACTGCCGGGAATATCCACCAATACCGTGTCGAAAATCAATCTCGACGGTGAATTCGCCCAGTTTTTGCCCGGCCATTCCAAAGCGGTGGGTAAATCGGGTACCAGCTACATTGACGATTTTGAAGGGGCAAAATCTTCCATTGATTTAAAGAATGTAAGCTCCTGGTTTTTGGCCAGTACGCCGCAGGGACAGCCCGAATTGTTTCCCGAAGTAAATACATCGGGCGGTTACGAATATGGTAAGAACCGTGCGAAATTTGCATGGTATATCATTGACCCTCTGTTTTATGACATAAGAGGCGGTTTGAGGCCCAAAAATGTGGATAAAAACGAGATTTCCAAAAACTCGGTTCGTAAGGTGCTGGAAACGGAACTGTTTCCCAACAAGGACATTCCCAACGGAACACCGCAAAACATACCGGTGCTGAACCTTGCTTTTTTCCCGGACGAACGCGGTCCCTATAACTACGATGTGGAACCGACACCCTATTCCGCCGGTATGACCGAAGACGGAAATCTGGCGGCACCCGAAACACGCTGGGGTGGTATTATGCGCAAAATAGAAACATCCGACTTTGAAGCCTCCAATATCGAATACATTGAGTTTTGGATGATGGACCCCTTTACCGAGGACGCCGACAACAGCGGTGAGCTGTATATCGACCTTGGCGATGTTTCCGAAGATATTTTACGGGACGGACGAAAAAGCTATGAGAACGGCCTGCCCACCTCCGATGTGGTTGAAAATGTGGATACTACATTGTGGGGGCGAGTACCGAACCTGCAGGCACTGGTTGAATCGTTCAGCAATGTTGCCGGATCGCGCAAGTATCAGGATGTGGGCTACGACGGACTGGGCGACGAGGACGAACAATCGTTTTACGAAAAGAGCTTTCTGAAAATAATCCGCGAACGCTTTGGCGCCAATTCGGATGCTTACAACAAAAATGTTAACGACCCGTCGGCAGATGATTTCCACTATTTCAGAGGCAGCGATTACGATGTGGATGCCAGGTATTCCAGCGTTACCGAAAGGTATAAAAAATACAACGGCCCCGACGGAAATTCACCCACCGACGATTTGAATCCGGAAACCTATCCCACGGCACAAACCAACATTCCCAACGTGGAAGACATCAACCGCGACAACACCCTCAGTGAATCGGAACGCTATTTTCAATATAAAGTAAAACTTGACCCCAATGAAATGGAGGTGGGGAAAAATCATATTGTGGACATTCATGAAGCGGGGAACATACGGCTCGATAACGGCGATTATACCAGTGTAAAATGGTATCAGTTTAAAATTCCCGTTCAGCTTCCCGACGAGGTGGTAGGAAATATTGCCGATTTCCGTTCCATTCGCTTTATGCGTCTGTTTATGCGCGGTTTCAAAAAACCGATTATTTGCCGCTTGGGGACTTTTGAACTGGTGCGGGGCGAGTGGAGAAGATACCAGCATTCGTTGCTCGACCAGGGCGAATACATTCCCGGTGACGACGGAAACGAGACCAATTTTGTGGTTTCTACAGTTAATATCGAAGAGAATGCTTACCGTACTCCGGTACACTATGTGGTTCCTCCGGGTATCCGCCGCGAGGTAAATTTCGGCACCACCAATTATGTGCGCCAAAACGAACAGGCATTATCCATTATAGTTGATAATTTGCTGGACGGCGATGCACGCGGGGTGTATAAAAATACCGATTTCGATTTCAGGCAGTATAAAAAGCTGAAAATGTATGTCCATGCCGAAAAATACAAGGCCGAACAGGATTTGAATTACGGTGATTTGACGGTGCTCATTAGAATAGGTTCCGATTTTACACAAAATTACTATGAATATGAAGTCCCGCTGGAATTTACCGAGTGGTTCGATAACGATCCGGAACATATTTGGCCCGAAAACAACAGGGTGGAAATCGACCTGGAAAAACTGGTTCAGGTAAAACAAAACAGGAACGTGGCCATGCGCGACCCCAATTCCAATATCAGGCTGGATAAACCTTATGTGGAATACATAGGAAAGGATAAGGTAACAGTTGTGGGGAACCCGAGCATAAGCGATGTGGACGGAATTCTCATCGGTATCAGAAACCCGAAGAAACGGGGCGTGGGTTCCGACGACAGCGGAGAGCCAATAAGTGCTACCATTTGGGTGAACGAACTCAGACTTACCGACTTTAACAACACGCCGGGTTGGGCAACTACCGGACGGCTTGAAGCCAACCTTGCCGACCTGGGCCGGGTACAACTCACGGGACTTTATAAGTCAGCCGGTTTCGGAACCATCGATCAGCGTATTTCGGATATTCCGTTGGATAATAATGCCAATTATACCGTAGCTACCGATATGGATTTGGGAAGATTCTTCGGCGAAAAGGCCGGAATTAAAATCCCCATGCATTTCGATTACGGAAAAACAACCATTACACCCAAATATAACCCCATGAGTCCTGATATTAAATTGAAGGATGATTTGGAAACTTACATTGAAAAGGAAAGACGAGACTCGGTTGTTCGTATTGTACAGGATTATACTACCCGTACCAATATTAACTTTATGAATGTACGAAAGGAACGTACATCGGGGATGGGTTCTTCGGGCAGGGGGCCGGGAAGAAACAACAGACCCAATTTACCGGGGAAAAAAGGTGCCCCGCAACAAGACAACAAGAAAAAGAAAAACAGAAAGCCCAGATTTTACGACATCGAAAATTTTGATGTTTCCTTTGCATATACCAAAAACTTCCACCGGAACATTGATATAGAATACGATTTGCAGAAAAAATACAGGGGAGGTTTCGGGTACAATTTCAATTCAAGACCCAAAGCAATCAAACCTTTCGAAAAGGTAAAGGTTTTCTCAAAATCCAAATGGTTCCAACTGATTAAAGATTTTAATTTCTATGCATTGCCCAAAGTATTGTCGGTACGTATGGATATGGACAGGCAGTTTAATAAACGGCTGTTCAGAGACAAGAGCTTTGGCGATATTATCACATACCCGACCTATACCCGAATCTGGAACTGGAACCGCGATTACGATTTTAAATACGATTTATCAAAATCGTTGACACTGGAATATGCTGCAGGCGCCAAAGCATTTATTAACGAACCGCAAATCTATCCCGACAAAGACACACAGGAATGGGAAGAGTACAAACAAAGTATCTGGAGGGAGATATACAGTTTTGGTACCATACAGAATTTTAACCAATCGGCAAAAATTAATTACAACGTGCCGCTAAAAAAACTGCCGCTTACCGACTGGATAAAACTTGCGGTGGGATATCAGGCACAATATAACTGGACCGCTTCGCCCCTGTCCATACAAACACGTTTCGGTAACAATATTGAGAACTCAAGTAACATTCAGGTAAACAGCGGTGCCGATATGAAAACCCTGTACGGCAAAATACCTTACCTGAAAAAACTGAACCGTAACAACAGATCGAGAAGAAGGGGAACAAGGCCAACCAGCAGGGTAACCTCAAGGAAGAAGTCGCCGGAAGCCGACACAACCTCCAATAAACCCAAAAAGAACTATGCAAAAATCATTGGAGATACATTTCTTAAAGTTCTTATGTCGGTACAAAAAGCCAGTTTGGTGTATAAACAGTCCAACGGTACCCTGTTGCCGGGATTTTTACCACAACCCGATTTGGTGGGTATTAATATGAACACAGGTGCGCCGGGACTGGGATTTGTGTTTGGAAGTCAAAGGGATATTCGTTACGATGCTGCCGTAAACGGCTGGTTAACAAAAGATACCGTGTTGAACAAACCGTACATTACCAAATTTACCGAACAACTGTCGTACAAGGTGAATGCCGAAATTTTGAAAGCAATAAAAATTGATGTGGACGGCGACAGGATTTATGCAAGAAATTACAATTCCTATTACCGATTCGATCCATCCATTGATGATTTTAATGAGTTTACTCCTCAGGAAGCCGGCAACTTCAGTATTTCCTACCCCATTATAAAAACCTCTTTCGACAAATTAAATTCGGACGGAAGTTCGCCCACCTTTGAATTGTTTAAAGCACAACGAAGGCAAATTGCCGACCGGCTGGCAGCGCAGAACCCATATTGGTCGGGTGAGTATGTTTACGATTCGCTTGCCGGAGCGGAATTCCCGTTGGGTTACGGCTCCAATCAGCAGGAGGTGCTCTATTATTCGTTTATTTCTGCATATTCCGGACAATCCACCTCGCAGATTATTATCAGCAATCCGTTCCCGTCGTTTCCGTTGCCCAACTGGCGAATCACCTTTAACGGGCTTACCAATCTGGAACCTGTTGCAAAGATTTTCCGTACGGTGAACATAACGCACGGCTACCGCTCCATGTTGAGTGTAAACTCCTGGCAAACCAATGTACTTTTCGATCCGGATAATCCGGCCAAGACCTATGAAAACAGCCCCAACTTTGTGAACCGTGTTGATGTGGGTGTGGTTTCCATTATTGAGCAATACAGCCCGCTCATAGGTGTTGATGTTACCATGAAAAACTCTTTCGGTGCAAAAATCGAGTTTAAGAAAACACGAAATCTGAGCATGAGTTTTGTTAACAACCAGATGACGGAGATAATGGGCAATGATGTGGTGGTAGGACTTTCGTACAGACTGAAAGGAATTAAATTTACGGTAGGTAATTTTACAGGCGCCAAACCTAAAAAATACAATACCGATGTTAATATGAAGCTGGACTTTACCATGCGCGACAGCCGTACCACACTGCGGCGTATCGACGAGCAAAACGACCAAATATCTGCCGGCGCAAAACAGTATGCCCTCAACTTCTCCGCCGATTACATGTTGAGCCAGAGCCTGCAACTTCGCGCCTATTTTAATTGGGCCAGCAACAATCCTTACGTCTCCTCGCAATATCCTAACGGTACCACCAGCGGTGGTTTTACCCTCAGGTTTAATTTGGCACAGTAAAATGAAATTGATACGAGTCTGGTTACTCACATAGTTTGCGCCAAGATTCGTCCGGGGATAAATAAATTTTCAGGTCGCCATGCGATTTTGCGGGTGGAGATATGACCTTTTGGGTCGCGGCGAGCCATGCGGGGGGAGACCCGAAAGTTATACCGTTAAAATCCAAGAAAAAATGCAAAAAAATTTTATATTTTTGCAACAGGTGCTGTTTTGATGATCCCG
>JALVZH010000356.1 GCA_027022105.1 Bacteroidales bacterium
CAAAATAAGTTTGCGGGGTGAGCCGCTGGAAGGAGTCCAAATAATGGGGTTGCTGGAAACCCGTAGCCTTGATTTTTCTCATCTGATTATTCTTGGAATGAATGAGGGTATTTTGCCTGCCGAATCGTTTCAGGATACGCTTATATCAATGGATATCAGAAGAAAATACGGCCTGGCATTGCCGCAACAATCCATTGCCGTGTATGCTTATCATTTTTTCAGGCTGCTGCAAAGGGTAGAAGAGGGAGTATTCCTCTACAACGGCGAAGCCGGCGATCTCGGCGGCGGCGAAAAAAGCAGGTTTCTGTTACAAATAAAGGATGAGCTTGTTCCGGCTAACAAAAACATTGAATACCGCGAGTTGACCCTCGAAAGCAGGGTGGAGGATATGAACGACGGTAGCAATATAGTTATTGAAAAAGACGAAACTGTCCTGCAAAAGTTAACGGATATTGCTGAATATGGCCTGTCGCCCTCGGCAATCAACAGTTATGTTTTGTGTCCCTTGCAGTTTTATTTCGGAAAAATTGCCGGTATCAGCGAAGAAGAAAGTCTGGAAACCGTTGTGCAGGCCAATACTTTCGGGAGTGTGGTTCATTATGTGTTAAACGAACTTTATGCTCCGTTCAAAGGAAAAGTAATTGATACGGAACAGCTGAAAGCCAGCCTGAAAGAGATTGATGAATTGTTGAAAAAGGCTTTTCTGAAAGAATACAATACCACGGATATTACCGGCGGGCAAAATCATCTTATTTATCAGGTTGCCAAAGTTTATGTGGAGCGTTTTGTAAAAAAAGATGTTGCGGAACTGAATGAGCAACCCCGAAAAATCATTGCTCTTGAAGAGAAGTTTGAGTCAACATTTGTGCATAATAATCGTCCGGTAAAGATTAAAGGTTTTATCGACAGGATTGATGCGCTGCCCGGCGAAAGTGAGGTCAGGATTATCGATTATAAAACCGGCATGGTAAAGCCAAACGACCTGAAACTGAAAAATGTTGAACAGCTCTATACTGACAGCAACCGCTCCAAGGCATTACAGGTAATGATATACACCTGGCTGTATCAAAAAAGATTTCCCGGAAATGCAAACCTCAGACCGGGGATTATCAGCCTGAGAAGTATTTCCCACGGTTTTATGGAGGTCTTTTGTCCCGAAACAGAGAGTACCGTCGCAAAAGTAAAGGCTGCCGAAGAGGCTCTGAACCGGATACTGGATGACCTCTTTGACACGGATTTACCGTTCCGCCAACAACCGGATGAAAAGAAGTGTGAGTATTGCGATTTTAAAGGGATATGTAACCGATAATAATGTGTTATCAATTTTAACCGGATTTTTCGACCTGACAGGGGCTGACCCGCAATCTTTCGTTCAACCCGCCAGGTCACCTGAGGCAAGCAACTACAAGTCCGGCAGGATGCCCTGAAAAATGTATCCTTTACAAGATGTAATTCCAATCACCCTTTCATCAATTCCTTTGCCGCATCCAAAGCCGCCGGTGTAACCTCATTGCTGCTGATTAGGGAAGCGAGTTCATATATTCGTTCTTCCTCATCAAGAAATACCAGCCGGGTTTCGGTATGTTCGTTCACCACCTCTTTGAAAACTTTCAGGTGGGTGTCGGCTTTGGCGGCAATTTGCGGTAAATGGGTGATGGCAATGACCTGCAGGTTGTCCGACATCTCTTTTAATATGGAACCGATTTTGCCGGCGATACTTCCCGATACACCGGAATCAATCTCGTCGAAAATTACTGTAGGCAGCAGTTTTGCCTGTTGTACCATGGCTTTAAGGGCAAGCATCAGTCGTGAGAGTTCGCCGCCGGAAGCTGTTTTTGCAATCTCTTCAACCTTAGCACCTTTGTTGGCCGAAAAGAGGAACCTGACCCTGTTTTCACCGGTTTCGGTAAGTTTGCCGGAGTTTGAAATTTCGATACTGAAAGTGGCATGGGGCATCCCCAAACGTTTTAATAACGATTCTATCTTTTTTTCAAATTGTTGCGCTGCTTTCATGCGTATCTTCGTCAGTTCGGAAGCCAGCTCTTGTGCGGTTTTCAATTCATCGCCGTACAATTTTTCAGCTTCTTCCAAATCCGTTTGAACATGCTCTGTTTTTTCCAAACGCCGTTTCAATTCTTCCATGAGCTGCAAAAGCTCTCCGGCACTGTTTACCCTGTGTTTTTGCTGCAACCGGTAAACACTGTCGAGCAGTTGCGTCAATTCTTCGGCTCGTGCCGGATTTATGCTGATATCGCTGCCCGTAATTTCCAGTTCCGAAACAATATCTTTCAGTTCTATCCATACCGACTCCATACGTAAAAACAGTTCTTCCGCTTTGGAATGATAGGCTGAAAGTCCTGCCAGAATCTCTTTGGCTCTTGCTATTTTGGAAATAACGGAAAAGTCATCTTCCGAAAGGATATTTGTCAGTTCCGAAACTCCCGAGGCTATCTCTTCGGTATGTGCCAGCATTTTTTCCTCCTCACGCAGTTCGTCGAAATGCTCCAGCGTGTCCTTTGCCGTTTCCAGTTCCTGCAATTGAAAACGAAGAAACTCCTCTTCATTTTCGGCATCTTCCTTCTCCTTTTGCAGAGTCTCAACCCGTTTCTTCAGTTCCGTCATCCGGTGGTAGTGCTCTTTGTATCCCGGCAGAATTTCGTGATTGTTTGAAAAGTCATCCAGCAGTGCCAGTTGAAAATCGGTTTTTCCCAGAAGAAGCGTTTGGTGTTGCGAGTGTATGTCCACCAATTGCTCACCCAACTCTTTCATAATCTGTAAACTGACCGGTGTATCGTTAATAAAAGCCCTTGATTTGCCCGACGGCAATATTTCACGGCGAAGCAGGGTTAAGTCATCATAATCAAGGTCGTTTTCTTTAAAAAACGGGTGTAGCGACAGTGTACTGATATCGAACCCGGCCTCAACGGTACATTTTTTTTCTTTGTTGCGCAAAACCGTGGTGTCGGCTCTTTTCCCCAGTACCAGCGAAAGAGCTCCCAACAGGATGGACTTTCCTGCTCCCGTTTCACCGGTAATGGCTGTAAACCCCTTGGAAATAGTAATTTCCAGTCGCTCTATTAAGGCGTAATTGGTTATGGAAAACGATGTTATCATACATTGGCAAATGTAGAAAAAAGTTACGAACCTGTTGCATGCTTCCGCTTTACCTTGTAGTTTGTTCCCGACAGGTTTTCATTTTCCGCTTGCTTATAGAAAATGAGCAATATTCAGTTAGCTTGTGATAGATAAGTGAACAACAGTTTATAAAAGAATGATAACAACGGAGGCTGAGAAAAGGGTTGTTTATATTTATTTTTATATTTCTCATCTTCACCAAATAGATTAAAACGAGTCCGGTTATTATCCACAAGACTTTTAAGCGACATTATTTCGTACAAACTATTTTTTGTCATATTCTAGGTGTGGACTCGCAAATTTTCTCTCTTTTTAATAATTTTCCATTACTTCGCTCTTTATGCAGCCTGCCATCTGTTACCACAAGCTCTCCCCGTAAAAAAACATACCTGGCCTCTCCCTTAATTTCAAATCCTTCGTAAATATCGCTATCACAATGCATGTGGTGGGTTTTTGCGGAAATGGTGTGTTTGCTGTCTGGATTCCATATAACGATGTCGGCGTCGGAACCGGGCCGGATAATTCCTTTTTGTGGATAGAGGCCGAAAATTTTGGCTGCATTGGTGGCGGTAATGGCCACCAGCCGGTTCAAATCGAACCTGTTTTGAAGCACGCCGTAAGTATAAAGCAGTCCCAAACGGTGTTCAACGCCTCCGGCGCCGTTAGCAATTTTTCTGAAATCGAAAAGTCCCAACCTTTTTTGTTCCATGGTAAAGGAGCAATGGTCGGTGCCGGTGGTTTGCAGAACGCCACTGTTTAAGGCATTCCAAAGTTGCCGGTTGTCCTCTTTTTTCCGCAACGGCGGACTCAAAACAAAGGGTGCGCTCTGTTCAAACGGTGCATCGTAAACCGAATCGTCGAGCAAAAGGTATTGGGGACAGGTTTCGGCATAAACTTTCTGTCCTCTCTGACGTGCTTCAGCAATGTGTTTTAACGACAAAGCCGAGGATACATGCACAATATAGAGCGGGCAACCTGTCCTGCCGGCCATTTTTATTGCCTTTTCCACAGCATCTGCTTCCGCTTCGGGCGGACGCGAAAGCGGATGGTATTTGGGTTCCCGTTTGCCTTCGATATAAAAACGGTTCCGCAAATCATCAATAGCATCGCCCTCCTCACAGTGTATGGTGACCATTCCGCCTGCCCTGGCAACCGCCCGCATCACCCGCTCCAAATCGTCATCTTCCAACCCGATACTCTCTTTGTAAGCCATATAAACCTTAAAAGAGGTGATTCCCTCTTTTTCAATACACTCCTTTATCTCAAAAGGTATCGTATCCCTCCATTCAACAGGGCTCACATGAAAAGAGTAGTCGGTAACCGCAGTTTTTGCTTCCTCTTTTCTTTTGCGCAGAGCTTCGCAGAGCGGTTCTCCTTTTCCGGGTGTTACAAAATCAATGAGTGTGGTGGTACCTCCCAAAAGTGCGGCCCTGCTGCCGGAAAAAAAATCATCGGAAGAAAATCCCGCAGCCGTTTTCAAATGCATGTGTACATGCGGGTCTATAGCACCGGGAAACAGATACATTCCTCCGGCATTGATAACCATGGTGTTGTTTCCCGGGTTAATGTTATTTCCCACTGCCGAAATCTTCCCGTTTGCCACAAGTACATCCGCCTTTTGTGAATTTGCGGCATTTACAACAAGTCCGTTTTTTATTAAGTAGCGCATGGGGTTAAGATTTTAATCGTTCCCAAAGCCTTTTTGCCTGACTGCGTGTAAATTGCAGTATCTCCTTTTCATCAACAGAAACAACTCTCCGGTCTTTTACAATTAATCTTCCATTGGAAATAACATGCCTGATATGGGATTGGTTCCATCCGAAAATAAAGTGTCCTAAAAAGTTGGATTGGTTTATTTCCGTTGGTGAATCATAGTCGAGAACAACGAGGTTATTATCCCCGTCACCCTTAAAACCGTTTTCTTTCAGGTACCTGTGGATGTTTCTGAAACGCCGGTAAGTATCTTGAAAATCAATAGTGTCGTGCGTTTGTCCTGCAAAAAAAGCGGCCTGTGCACTGCGCAGCATATCCGAATGCATTCCGTCGGTTCCAAGCATAATGCGCTCACGGGAAAGACCTTCTGCTGAAAAATATCCTACCCGGTTGTTCAGGTTACTCTCCATATTTTCAACAACCCGGACCTTTTTTCGGGCAATAATCTCTCTTTCGCTTTCATCAATATGAAGGCAATGGGCAAGGATGGTAGATGAATTATCCAAAAATCCGTAACCGTCGAGCCGCTGTATTACTCTTTTACCGTATTTGTTCAGGCTGTCGGTTTCGTCCATTTCGTCTTCGGCAACATGGATATGAACCCCTGCACCGTATTTCTCCGTAAGTCGGGCAGCAGCTTTCATGGTCTCATTACCTACTGTAAATGAAGCGTGCAGCCCTATGAGCCCCTGATGTGAATTAAGGTAATTATCCGTTTCTTCAATCCCCTCTTTTGCCTTATCCATTCCATCCCTGTCGGAAATTTCATAACACAAAAGGTGGTTGATACCCACTTTTTCAAAAGCTTTATTCAACACCTCCAATGAACCATTGATAAAGTTAGGCGAGGCATGGTGATCAATAACAAACGTGCTCCCCGATTTGGCGCAGGCGAGGGCGGTTGCCAGCGCACTGGCTTCGGTCATCTCCCTGTCCAGAGCTTTATCGAGCCGCCACCAGATATATTTCAGAATTTCATAAAAGTTCTCCGGCGATTGGGGCGGTGCCGGCATACCGCGGGCCAAAGCGGAATAAGCGTGGTGGTGTCCCACGGCAAAAGACTTTGTAATAAGAAGCCCGCTGCAATCAACTGTTTGGTATTTGCCGGTTATTTCTTTCTCTGCAAAAGAAATGCTTCCGTCAATTCCCTCCTCAACCAAAATATCTTTTTGGATAAATTCCAGAGTTTCGGGATGGATATAGGTTCCGTTTTTTAATAAAGTTGCCATAATGTATAATTTCCTATAAATCCTTCTTGGGATGAAGTTGTTTAAAGTAGCAACAAACAGATGAATTATAAAATATTGAAAACAGGAAAAGTGAATATATATTTTTATAAACCCACCCCTGCACCTCCCGACGTAAAGTCGGGACAAGCTCTCCAAGGAGGGGAACTATGGAATTCATTTTCCTGTTTTCAATATTTTATTCACAATCAACATATTAACCTTAAACAACTTCACTTTAAACTTTGAGATTTTTTTTATAAATTGTTTCATTCGATTTACTTTCTTTTGGATTTTAAGGGCAGTTTGGTGCGTTTAATCCCATCGAAAGCATAAAAGGCATTGGCAACGGCAGCGGCTGTGGGTACAAGGCCTATTTCGCCGATACCTTTGGCGCCGTAAGGGCCAACAGGATCTTTTACTTCCACACCTTTTACAACTATTTCGGGGGTTTCGTTTGCCCGCAAAACACCGAGGTTGCGCATGCGGTCGGTTATCAGGTAACCTTTTTCCATGGGCAACTCTTCGGTAAGGGCATAACCCAGTCCCATGTGCACACCGCCTTCAATCTGGCCTTCAAACAGCATGGGGTTCATAATTTTTCCGGCATCGTGGGCGGCAACCATCTTCTTTACATTTCCTTCATCATCCAAAATGCAGACCTGTGCGGCATATCCGTACGAATAATGTGTAATTTGCTCTTTGGCTCCCGAACCCGGTTTGGTGGTCCAGTCGCAAACAAATTTCCCCTGATACATCTTGCCTTTAAGTTGCTCCAATGTTTTGGTTTTCAGGTCTTCTTTAAGTCCTTTCACAGCGTTAATCACCGCCAGACCCACCAGTGCCGTCGCCCTTGATGAAGTGGTCATTCCGGTTTTTATTTGCGCTTCGGTATCAACGGTTACCTCAATTTTTTCGGGTTCTATTCCCGTTTCCTGACACAGGGTTTGCAATGCCATGTTGTGCACTCCTTGTCCCATTTCCGTCCAGCCGTGCTGCAACTTTACTTTTCCGTTGTCCAATATCTCTATTTTAACGGTACTGTCGTCTATCATGCCGTTTCCCACGCCTGAATTTTTTATGGCACAGGCCAGCCCGGCAAATTTTGCATTGTAAAAATCATCCTTCACCGTTTCGAGGCAGGCCCTTATACCGACGCCTTGTAACTTTTGTCCGGTAGCGGTTGTAAGGCCGTCGGTCAGTGCATTGTCGTAACGGAATTTCCAGCGGTCGAATCCCCCCTGATAACAGATATCGTCGATGCAGCTTTCGAGGGCAAAAGCCACCTGATTGGCACCGAAACCGCGCATGGCACCGCAGGGAATGTTGTTTGTATAAACCGTTTTGGCTTCGATGTCTATTTCGGGAATATAATATCCGCCGGCAGCATGGCCCGCCACCCGTTCCAGCACTTTGTCGCCAACCGAGGCATAGGCTCCGGTATCGCCCACGGCACGCAATTTCAATGCTGTAAGTTTACCGTTTTCATCGGCCCCGATCTCAATGTCCATATACACCGGATGTCTTTTGGGATGCAGCCTGATGGATTCTTCGCGGGTGAGGGTGATTTTTACCGGTTTTCCCGTAAGGAAAGCAAACAGCGCCGTTTGTCCCTGAATGCTTAAATCCTCTTTGCCGCCGAACCCGCCGCCGTTGGGAACAAGGATAACGCGTACCTTGTCTTCGGGCAATCCCAGTATCATGGCCACCTGCCGCCGGTCTTCGTAAACGCCCTGGCTTTGACTGTACAGGACAATTCCACCCTCGCCGTCGGGCATGGCAACCGCCGATTCTTTTTCCAGAAATGCATGTTCTATCCGCTGGGTTTCATACCTGCCTTTGGATACATACTTTGATTCTTTCAATCGCTTTTCCGCATTACCTATGGTAAAGGCGGTGGTACTGAAATGGTTGGGGCGCTCTTTGTGAACGGGGGGGGCATCAATGGCCTTGAAAACATCGGTAACAGGCTCGTAAACATCGTATTGCACCTCGATAAGTCCAACGGCTTTTCGGGCTGTTTCTTCGCTGTCGGCCACAACACCGGCCACGACGTCACCAATGTATTTCACGGTTTCGCCGGCATCAACCATAACGGGCCAATCCTGATAAATAAGGCCGACTTTTTGTTCGCCGGGGATATCTTTGGCGGTAAAAACTCTGTGAACACCTTTCAAAGCTTCAGCCTTTTCGGTATTTATGGCAACCACTTTGGCAGAAGGATATTCAGAGAATTTTAACGCACCGTACAGCATTCCTTCAAAGAAAAGGTCGTCGGTAAATTTGCGTTTGCCCACAGCCGTTTCATAAGCCTGATATTTGGGGTGGGGTTTCCCGATTGTACCGTCCGTTTTTCTTAATTCTATTGTTTTGTTTTGGCTGAGCGCTTCTCCAGCGTCAATAATGGCTTTTTCAATCTTTTTGTATCCGGTACAGCGGCACAAATGGGGCTTGATGGCTTTTTGAACCTCTTCAATAGTCGGGTTTGGATTGTGTTCCAGCAAAACTTTTGTCCTGCTGATAAAACCCGGTGTGCAAAATCCGCACTGAACGGCACCGTTATTCACAAAAGCTTTTGCAATGGTATCTATAACGTAACCGGGAAATCCCTCGGGGGTATAAATAACGGCATCCTGCAACCGCGACATTTTTTGAACGCACGAGAGCATGGCTTTTCCGTTTATCTCCACCGTACAGGCACCGCATGCAGCCTGTCCCGAGCAACCGTCTTTCACCGCCGTCAGTTTTTTGTCTTTCCGTAAATATTGCAACAGCGACCGGTTTGGGTCACCCGTGTATTCCTGTTTTTCTCCGTTAAGCGTAAAGGTAATCATCTTATTAATGTTTTTAACGATTCAAGAGTTGGTGAAACGGGTTCCGGTATTTTTAAAGAAGCGGAAACCGTTTTAATATCTTTCAATCCGCTTCCTGTCAGCAGTACCACATTGCGACTGTTATCCGGAAGTTTTCCGTTTCTATAATGCTGTAGCATCCCGGCAAACGCAGCCGAGGCAGCAGGTTCCGAAAAAATTCCCGTGTTTCCTGCCAGCATTGCCGAAGCGGTTAAAATATCTTCATCACTAACGGTAACCGCCTCACCGCCGTACTTTTTCAGATATTGTTTTGCCATGTAGAAATTCCGCGGAATATCCACCGATATGGAATCGGCCAGTGTTGCAGCCGGCTTGGAAACAAAGTCCTCATTTTCAAGGTTCCTTACAAGACTGTCGCTTTTTTCCGACTGGACGGCAACAATTACCGGTATCCGTTCGATAATTCCAAGTTTTAACAGGTCATCAAAACCTTTGTAAACGCCCGAAATAATAACACCGTCGCCAACGGGAACAAAAATCCTGTCGGGCAGTTTTCCGTTCAGGTCGTTAAACAACTCGAAAGCGACGCTCTTTTTCCCTTCGATGGTAAGCGGGTTAAAAGCGGTATTTCGGTTGTACCACCCGAATGCTGAGGTTGCTTTAATGCTCAGGTCGAAAGCATCGTCATAGGTGCCGTCAACGGGAATAAGGCGGGCTCCGTACATTAAAATTTGTGTCAGTTTGGCTTTGGGGGCCGAAGCCGGAACCATAATGATGGCTTTCTGCCCCTGCGCCGCGCACATACCCGCCAGCGATGAGCCCGCATTACCCGTGGATGCCGTAACAATGGTGTTTATATTGTGTTCTTTGGCAAAAGCGGAAACCAGCGCCGAAGCCCTGTCTTTAAACGACCAGGTTGGGTTTTGCCCGTCCTCTTTCAGGTATAATGAAAATGGCAGAGGCTTGTTCTCAAGTTCCGGTACCTTGTAGAGAGGCGTGTTTCCCGTTTTTAAAGCGGGAAAACTTTCTCTTTTAAGAACGGGATACAGGGGAAGAAAATCCTTTTTTAATAACGAATCAAATGTTTCCTTCTTTTTTAGTTTGTCATAATCGTACAAAACTTTCAATACACCTTCCGGCGGATGTTTGTCGTCATTTTTTGCGGAACAATGGGGACAGAGGTAACGGATTTCACTGTTGTCGAATGTAGTACCGCAGTTGATGCATTGATAGGTATATTTATCTTTGATATGAACCATTTTGTTAAAAATGATATTTGTAAAACTTGTTTAAAGTATCAATAATTTGATGAATTTATTGATGAATAATTTCTAACCCACCCCTGCACCTCCCAACGTAAAGTCGGGACAGGCTCTCCAAGGAGGGGGAACTAACTTTTCCAATATAAATTCTTCTCATTTTGAACATCTTAATTCCATTTGACAGCTATGTTTTGGTTAACGGTACCAATCTCCCCTCTTGGGAGGGGATTAAGGGGTAGGTCTATTATGTTTTTTTATATCCAGTACTCTAAACATATCTTTTCTGTATTTCATTTGATGAATTAATTGATACATAATTTCTAACCCACCCCTAACCCCTCCAAGGAGGGGAATTTTGTTTTCCAATATATTTTCTTCTCATTTTGAACATCTTAATTCCATTTGACGGTTATGTTTTGGTTTTCATTATGGGTATTACAAATACTCCTTCAACAATCCCGTTCTTTCGTTAAACTCTTCAATTTCCCTGTCCCACTCTTCAACTTTGGCATAACGCGATTTCCAATAATCGGGATCATACCATTGGGCATTGAGTTCTTCGGAAGTTTTTCCCTGCTGTTCTATCCAGGTAAAGTATTTCAGGTTGTGCATACGTTTTTTCTCGTAATAATCCATTTCAATCATATAGTCGGTAGAGAGTCCCATTAAGTCGGCTTCAAAGCTGACGGCGGCATCACGCAGGGTAAATTCACCGTTTTTATCTCTCTCTTCTTTCAGGCGCGACTGATACATTTCCATGGAATCGGTGGCTACGGTAAATATCATGTCGTTTTCATCCATTTCGTACCATTTGGCCAGTTTTACAGAGCCCATGAGGTTAGCAATGGAAGAAATTCCAAGCAAATCCAGTTTGTCCACCAGTTCGGGGTCAATTTTCATCTCGTTTTTGAGGAAATCGCGTCCGGCAGGCTCGTTAAAGAGGCGCATCAGCCTGATATTCGGATTGTCGTCGATGCCGGCCACCATATCCATATTTCTGATATTATGTATCCAGGGCACATGCTTGTCGCCGATTCCTTCTATGCGGTGCTCGCCGAATCCGTTGTAAAGCAGGGTAGGACATTGAACGGCTTCTCCGGCACATACTTTAAAGGCAGGGAATTTTTCTCTGAGGTAATCAGTACTTCCCAAAGTTCCGGCAGAGCCCTGTGTAAGGAACACACCGCTGAAACGGTCTTTTTCATTCTTAATTTTGGTATAAACCTCCTCCATGGCCGGACCGGTAACGGCATAGTGCCACAACGAGTTGCCAATCTCTTCAAACTGGTTCAGATTGACAATTTCATCACCCCTTTCGGCAATCAGTTCTTTTACTTTGTCGTAAATCTCTTTTACGTTGCTTTCGGTGCCCGGGGTGGCAAAAATCTCTGCGCCTACTTTTCGCAACCAGTCGAACCGCTCCTGCGACATTCCCTGTGGCAGCACGGCAATGGATTGACATCCCAAAAGATACGAGTCGTAAGCACCGCCCCGGCAATAGTTTCCGGTTGAGGGCCAGAGCGCTTTCTGCCTTGTGGGGTCAAAACGTCCGGTAACCAGCTTTTCAACCAATGGTCCGAACGTGGCACCCACTTTATGCGCGCCCGTAGGGAAAAATTTCCCGATTAGCATTACTATCCGCGCTTTTACGCCCGTTAGTTCGGACGGCAATTCTATATAATTAACCCCGTCGAAACCCCCTCCGAATTTTACCGGCTCGTTTTTCCAGGTAATTCTGAACAGATTTAACGGGTTCAAATCCCAGAGGCCTACATTCTTTAACTCATCTTTAATTTTTTGAGGAATCAGTTCGGGATTTCTCATCTGTTTGTACGTCGGAAGAATAATCCTCTTCTCACGACACCGTTTCACGGTGTTTTCCAATACTTGTTTTTCTTTTTCCGTCATAATATTTGTTTTTTATTCGGCAATATTACCGAATTTACTATAAATTCGGTATAGAAGCTGAATTATATTAATTTTCTTATTAAAATTCCTGTTAAAATCGCCAGTCCGAAGCTTAACATTGTTCCGACCAAAATATACTCGTTTTTTTGTGTTGACCGGAAACGTAAGATTGATTTGGCAGTTATTAACAGTCCCGCAACGCTGTAATGACCAGCAAAAGCAATAAAGCAAAAGTAATAAATCCTTCTGCAATACCAATCAATTTTCCAGGTTTCATTTTTTGGTTTCCGATAACGGTAAGGGCAATGCTGCATACCGCATTTAGTATTTTAATTTTCAATTTACAAAAATATTAAATTATAGCACATAATGTTCATATTTACAATTAATTGCGTTATGCAGTATAAGCCATTGTTAGCAACTGGTCTTTCTTGTTTTTCATTTCTGTCTTTTTTTCTTTTCCTATCAGATAACTTATATTCGAAAATACGGTACGGAAAACATTCGGGGATTCATCAGACGCGCTTGTAAACCTGACGGATTGAACGCTGACTCCGTGGGTAAGGCCTCCGTCAGGTTGAAAAAATTATGAAATTATGGTAATACATTAAACCCTGTTTTGTTATGTTCCAATCCGCATCAGGCGGAGTCCCCTGAATTGCCGGGTGTAGTGTATGTTGGTTTGCCACCCCATTTGCTCATTGAGTACGTGTCCGCCTCTGGCTGATTGAGCGTTGCTTACGTGTCTGCTTCTGGCTGATTGCTCATTTTCAATTCATTCTTAAATCTATATTTCTTAATTCTTCAATAAATCTGCAATCAATATCGTTCAGCCTGCGGCGGACACGTAATCGGTGTTCGTTATTCTAACCATCTTTCCGCTTCCTCCAAGCACGTCCTTTCAGGTCTCCACCCGCATACCCCACGGCGACCTAAAAGGACATTCCACTACCACCAACCCCTCATACTTCAGAGGCATCTCCAGGTTGGCAATATGGGATAGAATGCCGATGAATCTTCCCTCGTGCTTCTTTTCCAATTCAACATACTGTAAGGATAACATTCGGGGATTCATCGGGTGCGCCAACCCGATTTCCAACCTGTCTGCACCCTCTGAATTATGGGGTGTAGTGTATGTTATGTTTTTCCACCCACCCCGCGTCCCAATTCCGAGCCATCAACAGGCCGGCTTTGCAGGTTGGAATGGAGTGGGAATCTTACTTGCTAATTGAGCGTTGAATATTGTATATTGCTCATTTACAATTCGTTCTTAATTCACAATTTTTATTTCTTCAATAAACTGCAATTGGAAATCGTTCAGCCTGCGGCGGACACGTAATCGGTGTTCGTTATTCTTTCCCTAATTTCACCTTTTCCCGGGCTCGACCTTATAAAACGAATTCACACCATCCATAATCAAAACCATTTCCCAAACGGGATTTAATTCCGTCTCAAATGTTCCGTCCTCTTTAATTGAAATGATTTCCATTTCAAAATCATCCTTGTTAATTTTCAGCTTTAATGCCTTATTTTCAAATAGATAATAGTCTTTCGTAAGGTGCAAATTCCATAAATCATCCTCCTTATAAACCATTAATTTCTTTTCGCGCGGTTCAAAAAAGTATCCGTCACGGTTCTCTTTAAATGATGATTCCAAAAGATAAAGATGCGGTTTGTCTTCGTAGGGTTTACCGGCAGTCGGGCAAAAGGTGGCGCAGTTTCCGCATTGGTTGCACCAGTCGGCAATGTGAAGGATTTGTCGTTTTTGTTTTATCCCGAAAGAACCTTTCCAAACCACTTCAGTCTCACCGTTTTTCACAACGATTTTTCCCGACCGGAAAGTTCGCGGGGTAACACTGTAAGCGTGAAAGGCAAGGTTCGGGCAAACCGTATTGCACACATCGCACACTTCGTCGCACATCAGGCACCGCGAAGCCTCCTTTTTGGCCTGCTCTTCGGTGTAGGTTTCCGTTAAAACCGAAAAAAGCGTATCCCCTTCCGGTTTTCTTTCCGGTACCGGAACAGAGTATTCCCTGCGGTATTTTTTTATTTTCAGCTCTTTATAAGGATGTTCGGGATGGCGCAATCGTGTTTCCGGATTTTCTTTTCCGGTTAAATCAATGATGATCTCCTCAGCCGCTTTTCTTCCGTCGGCTACGGCGTTGATTACCGTTGAAGCACCCCGCAATGCATCGCCGCCTATGTAAACCTTTTCCAGTTTGGTTTTATAACTTCCTTTTGCGGTTTTGAGTAAATCAGGTGAAGCAAAATCAATATCCAAATCCTGTCCCACGGCGGGAATGATGATGTCGAAATTCAAATCGAACTCAGAACCTTCTATGGGTACCGGCCTCCGACGTCCGCTTTCATCCTTTTCGCCCGGCTTCATTTCTATGCATGTAAGCGTACAACCCTGCCGGTTTTTGCTCTTAATTTTTAACGGTGATGCCAGCGGAATAATCTTGATTCCCTCTTCCAAAAGTGCTGTTATCTCCTCCTCTTCGGCGGGCATATCTTCAATTCTGCGCCTGTAAATAACGGTTACCCGTTCCGAATCACCGGTAAGTCGCAATGCAGCACGTGCCGCGTCCATGGCGGTATTACCTCCGCCTACAACGGCAATACTTTTTTCTTTATATCCGGCAGCAGCATTCAGTATTAATTTTGACAGAAATTCCAGCGGATCAACAACACAGGGCGAGTCGGCACCTTCTATCATCAGTTTGCGGGTTTTTTGTGCTCCTGCGGCAATAAAGAGGGCGTCGAACTCTTTTTGAAGCGATTGGAACAGTTGCTTATCAACCTGACTGTTGTAATGAATGGAAACGCCTAATTCAAGGATGGCATCAATATCGTGTTGTATGGCCTCCTGGGTCAGGCGGAAAGGCGGGATGGCTCCCGACACCATTCCCCCCGGCTTATCTTTGGCTTCAAAAATCTCCACCCCAATTCCGGCCTCCGCAAGGTAGCGGGCACAGCTTAGACCACCGGGACCGGCACCGATAACGGCAACTTTTTTATTTTTTGGGGTATTGTTTTCCTGTTGCGGACGGTAACGGTTTTTATGTGCGTATTCCGTAACAAAACGTTTTATCTCTCTGATATGAAGTGGCTCATCGTAATTGATACGGGTACACTTAGTGGTACATGGATGATCGCAAACCATTCCGGTGGTGTAAGGGAAGGGGTTGGTTTGGTTGATGATATCAAATGCTTTTTCAAATTCACCGTTGGCGGTGTAATACATGTATCCTGGAATCCCCTGATTGGTGGGACAGGTATCCCGGCAGGGTGCATGAATACAGTCGAAATAGCCCAACGGACGGCTTGTTTTTATGGATGGAACATGAAACGATGTGCGTTTGTACCGTTTGCTTTGCAGTGTTTCTTCGGCATATTTTTCCAGATTCTCTGCAATTTGACGATGCAGCGGTTTGCTTTTGTCGCCATTGTAAGCGCTAATAAGTTCCTTTGCAGAATGTGCATCATACCTCCTGTATGTTTCGTCAATATTGGAAATGTATTGCCCGAGCCTTCCGTATCCGCCGGGTTTCAGTATGTCGGAACAGACCGTAACCGGTTTTAATCCGCAGGCAAGTAAGTTGGAAATATTATAAGCATCCGCTCCGCCCGAAAATGAGATGTCGAGCCGGCCGTCAAACTCTTTTTGCAGTTTTTTTGCAAGATTTACCGAAATGGGATGCAGTGCCCTGCCGCTCATATACATCATTTTTTCGGATGATGGAAAAACATCCTTATTGTTGTTGCTTTCCAGGGTATTGGTAAGCTTAATGCCGAATGAAACCCCGGCTTTGTCAGCCTCCTGTTGCAAATTGGTGATAATACGCAGGGCATCGGGATATTTTAAATCGTGTTCGAAAGCCATATCGGGGACTTCCGTATCGAATCCCGAATTTTTTATAATGCTTAATAACTCCTCTTTACCCAAAAGGGTGGGATTTAGCTTGATGGTGGTATGCAGTTTTTTCTCTTTAATTAGATACCTGCCAATGGTTTCTATCTCCTCGGGCGGGCAGCCGTGCATGGTGGAAAGCGTAACGTTGTCGGACAGAGTGGCGGGGATGTTGATGATTTTTATTTGAGGATAAACCCTGCTTAGTGTTTCGATTTTCTTATCCAGTTCTTTCTGCGCATTTTGCATTTTATCCAGAAACCACTGCACATTCTCTTTCATAATGCCCTCAAAATCATATCCTACGCTCATATTAAAAATAAAACCCGGATCAGCCGTATCGTGTCCCAGTTCGGTTTTGAGCAGGTAAATGAGTATCCAGGCATTAAGATATTGATCGAAAGTGCGGTTTATTTTCAATTCCTGCGACCATTCGCAGTTGTATCCTTCGTCCTGCATGTCAATACAGGGTTTGGCAATTTCCAATTCATCAAGGGTCTGGATTGTTTTCAACTCAATAAACCGTGCGCCGGTAAGCCAGGCCGTAATGATGTTTTGTGCCAGTTGCGTATGCGGTCCGGCTGCCACACCAATGGGGGTTTCGAGCAACAGACCGAAACGGGTTATGCGGAAAGGGTCTTCTTTTGCAGGTTTAAAAAAGGCCTCTTTCGGGATTCCGAAAACCGAACCGGAATGGTGTAATTGATTTAAAATGATTTCCGTTAACTGTTCCAACGGAATTATTTCAAACTTATCTGTCATAATTGCAAATTAAAAAAGGAAACAAATGTACGTTAATTTGGAATAACGGGTGCAGGTGAGCGGGACGAGTTTACAAACAAGCGGAAGTGGCTCAGTTAGTAGCGCATCATCTTCTCAAACTGAGAACATAGTAAGCCTTGTAAGTGGAGACCTGAAGGGTTGCGTCCGGGGAAAAGGGAAAGTTGGGGAGGAAAATTGAATAATGAACATCGATTATGTATCTGCTCCGGCTGAATGAATGCAGATTTATTGAAAATTGTAATTTACATCGCAGGAGAGGAACATGACGTAAACCTGTCGGTGTCAAACATGGAAATGCCGGCAGGAGACCCGTCAGGTCGAACGGGGTGCATGAGTAGCGACCTGGCGGGTTGAAAAAAGGAAATTGATGAACGTTTTTTAACTTTTCAAGAATAAGACTGTGTGAAAGGTTTTTGGATGAATTTCTCAACCTGTCAGGTACAAGGCTACCTGACAGGTTTACACCAGGATAACCCGTCAGGTCGAACGATGACATGCGGGCAGCGACCTGGCGGGTTGAGAAAAAGGAATATTGAGGAACGTTTTCTAAACTCTTCAGGAATAAAACCGTGTGAAAGGTTTTCGGATGAATTTTCCAACCTGTCAGGTACAAGGCTACCTGACAGGTTTACAATAAGAAAACCCGTCAGGTCGAACGAAGACACGCGGGCAGCGACCTGGCGGGTTGAGAAAAGGAAAT
>JALVZH010000357.1:0-16100 GCA_027022105.1 Bacteroidales bacterium
TAATCCCCTGGCACAGGAAAACGACGGGAGTTGTACCTACAATATTACCGTTTATAATCCGCCATTCCGTTTTTTGCTGCCCGGTGAAGTGGACGAAACATCGGGACTCATATTTTACAACGGCGGTTACTGGACCATGAACGACAGCGGCGGGGAGCCTATTATATACAAATTAGACACTATAACAGGCAATGTAATTCAGAGGATTACCTTTACCAATGCAACCAATGTAGATTGGGAAGACATCACCCAGGACAGCCTGAATATTTATGTGGGCGATTTCGGAAACAATTCGGGATTGCGCGACGACCTCTGTATCTATAAAATAAAAAAAAGCGACATTTCCGATACCGGTGACGACACGGTTCCGGCTTCAAAAATCTCATTTACCTATGAAGATTACAAAAGACCTCCGGGAAAAAGAAAATACAATAATTTCGACTGTGAAGCCTTTTTTGCTTTGGACGATTCCCTCTATCTTTTTTCGAAAGACTGGCAGGATCAGAGAACCCGCATGTACCGCCTTCCCAATGGAGCGGGAAATTATGTTGCAAAAAAAATATACGATTTCAACAGTGCGGGTTTGATTACCGGAGCCGATATTAACAGGGAAGCAGAAGAGGTGGTTTTAATCGGATACACCCTCAACAGTTGGGTTCCGTTTATGTGGGTTTTGTTCGATTACAAAGGAAACCGGTTCTTCTCGGGGAACAAGAGACGTATTGACATGTTGAATGTTACCGCTACACAAACCGAAGGAATTTGCTATGTTAACGGCAAAAAAGGAGTGATAAGTTCGGAAGGGCGCCGGCTTTTTACACAAACCATGTACAATTTTTCCACCGCTGCCTGGACCGACAAAGCTTATGCCGGAGTACGCACCCAAAGCATAAAAGAGATAAAAGTAAAGCTGTTTCCCAATCCGCTTGAAAAATCGAAGTTGCACATTTTGTTTGAGCGGGCACCTGCGAGCGAATTTCAACTGGCAATATTCGATTCGTCCGGAAAACAGATATTTGTACAATCCTATTCATTTAAAAGAAAGGATAGTAAACCCGAATTGAAAATTAAATTACCCAAAATAAAACCGGGGGTATATCATGTCCGTTTTATGAATGACAGCGGGAGTTTTGAAAAAAGTTTTATAAAAAGCAGCCATGAATAAACCGGAAGAGATTCAACTTTTGAAAGGTGGAAAACTGTTGCCGCTGATGGAGGAGTTTTATACCTTGCAGGGCGAAGGTTTTCATATGGGTGAAGCGGCTTATTTTGTACGTATCGGGGGGTGTGATGTGGGATGCGCCTGGTGCGACAGCAAGGAGTCGTGGAATGCTGAAATTTTCCCTCCCGTTCCCGTGGAAAATGTTGTAAAAAATGCCCTGAAATACAATTCGCGAAATGTGGTGGTAACAGGCGGTGAGCCATCCATGTATCCACTTGATTATTTCACACTTAAAATACATGAAAACGGATTGCGTTGCGCCGTAGAGACTTCGGGCGCCTATCGACTCACGGGAAACTGGGACTGGATATGCCTTTCGCCCAAAAAGAACTCGCCCCCCCAAAAAGCCATCTATCCCCGTACCGACGAGTTGAAGGTAATCATACAAAAGGAAGCCGATTTTGAATGGGCCGAAAAAAATGCCGCTTTGGTATCCGACGAATGCCACCTGTTTTTACAGCCCGAATGGAGCGTCTCAAAACAGATTCTGCCGGTTATTGCGGAATATGTAATGGAACATCCCAAGTGGCGCATCTCGCTGCAGGCACATAAGTATATAGGCATTCCGTAAGCGGAACGAATAATGTTAGTAATTCCTCTGTTCTGACATTACTCTCGTGTTTTATTTTATCTGCAAAACACTTCTTTTTTTAACCGGGGACTTTCTTTTGCGAAAATCCGGGGATTGTGCTTTGCCGGTTACAAAATGTAACCGGCAAAGCCGGCCTTTCGATGGCTCGGAATTGGGACGCGGGGTGGGTGGAAAAACATAACATACGCCACACCCCATAATTCAGAGGGTGCCGATAGGTTGGAAATCAGGACAGGCGCGCCCGATGAATCCCCGAATGTTATCCGTACAGTATATTGAATTGGAAAAGAAGCACGAGGGGAGATTTATCGGTATTTTCAATCCGCATTGCCGGCCTGATAATACCTCTGAATTGGGATGGGAAGAGAGAAATGATCAGCCTGCGGCGGACACGTGTCAGATATCCGATGTAAGATGTTAGAAATAAGAACTGATTCCTAAGTTTAACTCTGAGCAAATAGGGTTGGCCTGTGTGTCGGGATTTGCGTGAGAGTCTGAATTAATCAATGAATCAACAGATTCCCACTCCGCCTTAGGCGGATTGGAATTGGGACGCGAGAGTCAGCGCCGGAATGACCTTTTAGGTCGCGGTGGGTACTGTGGGTTGAGACCAGACCTTTTGGGTCGCGGTGAGCCATGTGGGCTGAGACCCGAAAGGTCGCGCTTGGGGGGAGATGAACTCGAGAAAGAATACTGAATATCGAACACCGATATTTTAAAAAAATATCCTATATTTGAATAACTTTACGGAAAAATAAAACAACCATCGAAAAAAAAGATATTCATAGACCAATACCTGCAAAAATGAAACACAAACCGCTGCACTTAAAATATCTGCTGTTTCTGCTGTCTTTTTTGCTTTCCTCCGCAGCCTTTCCCCAAACCATCACCGTAAAACAAGACGGCACAGGCGACTTCACCACCATACAGGCTGCCGTTGACAGTGCCCAAAACGGCGATACGGTGTTGGTTTGGCCGGGCACCTATGTGGAAAACATAGAGATAATAAGCAAAAGCATAACGCTCGGAAGCCTTACACTTACCACCGGCGACCCGTCGTACATAAAGCAAACGGTGATTGACGGGAATCAATTGAACAGTTGTATTAAAATTAAATATAGTGACACAACGGTAATAAACGGGTTTGTAATAAGGAACGGTTACAATCATTCTGAAAGTTTAAAACATGGCGGAGGAATTTTAACTTTTACATCTGCGTTAACCAAGGTTTATAATTGTATAATTACTGATAATAAAGCAAACAAGTATGGTGGGGGAATATGTTTTTACAGGACTGACGGCTATTTATCTAACGTAACCATAAAACACAATCATGCGTACGATCAAGGAGGTGGTATATTAATAACAACATTACAAAACTTAACTTTCGATTCGGTAAACCGGTGTAATATCTACGAAAATTATGCAGCTGTTGGGACTGATATTACTAAAGGGGCCAATCCGCCACTGCATATTTATGCAGATACTTTTACGGTTCAAAACCCCGATTATTATTATATGTATTCTGCCGGTCACCAAGGGGTTCCTGCCAATGATATAACATATGATATAAATACGGGAAAAATAGAACAAACATCGGAAGATTTGTATGTTTCGCCTTACGGCGACAATTCAAACACGGGTTTAACGCCGGAACAACCTCTGAAAACCATAAGCTATGCCTTGCTGAAAGCCGCATCCGACAGCTTGTCGCCCGACACCATTCATTTGGCGGCAGGTACCTATTCCGATTCGCTCACAGGCGAACATTTTCCGTTAAGCATAAAAAGCTATGTTTCCATAAAAGGTGTTCACAGAGATTCGGTAATACTTGATGCGGAAAACCGAATTTACCTGATTAATGCTATTTATGGTGCTACCCGTTTTGAACTGAACGGTTTTACTTTGCAAAACGGTAATGGGGATATTAACAGTCCTACTAATACAGGTGCAATGAGAATTAAAGAAAGTCCAAATTCAAAATTAAGGAATCTGTTATTTAAAAATAATACGGGTTCAATAAACAGTGCTACGCGTATTTATAATTCTGATAATTTTTATGTTGAGAACGTAATTTTTCAGGATAATATAGGCGGTAAAGCATTGCGTACTTCGCATAGTGAAAGCCTATATGGTAATCAAGGAACCGTATATTTGAAAAACTGTGTATTCAGGCACAACATACCCGATTATACCATTACCGACAAAGGATACGGCGGCGGTCTGTCAATTATAGGTAGTATTAATATCCCTTATTCCATTACCACCGTTTTATACAACTGTCTGTTTACCGAAAATTTATTTAAGTATTTCAACGGATATTCTTCCAATTCGATAGGAACGATGAACTATGCACGAGGATATATAGTCAATTCCACTTTTGTAAATAACACCTGCGAAAATTCGCAAGAAGGTGCAAACATTGGCGTTACCTATTCAACCAATCTTACATTTTATAATTCCATTATGTACGGTAATAATTCTTTGGAATTTTATATGTCGAACGTACAATATTACGATACCAATTATCTTTCCATCTATCATTCGGTTGTTGAAGGAGGCGAGGAAGGAATAGCAATGCTCGGTGATAATAATGCACTTTATTACGACACCACCAACCTCGACACCGACCCCCTGTTTTACGGCGGTGAGGAATTCCCTTACAACCTGTCCGCCGAATCGCCCTGCATTGATGCCGGCACGCTGGATTTGCCGCAGTTTATCCTCGACAACATGCCCGAAACCGACCTTGCCGGCAACCCGCGAATCTTCAACGGCAAGATAGACATGGGGGCATACGAATGGAACCCTACGGTGGACATAAAAGAAATTCCAAATACCAAAAAACAAATCCCAACACTAACCGCAGCACCCAATCCCTTTACCGGCCACACCCTCATCTCTGCCAAATGGGATACCCCCGCCCGCGTAAACATCCTGATATACAACAGCAAAGGCCTTTTGGTAAAAACCCTGCAAAGCAGCCGTCAACCCGCAGGTGGCTGCCAGCTCATTTGGGACGGAACCAACCGAACCGGAACCCCGCTACCCGCAGGAACCTATATCATCATATTAACCGTCAACGGAAAAGAGACCGGCAGTGTGAAGGTGGTAAAGCGGTGAAGTCCTTTTTTCCGGGAAAAGAAAATTACTAAAAAATCAATCTGACGGGAGCAGTTGATACCAATTTAATCGGGATAAGCAATCCGGATATGATGAATATGGAGCAGTTTTTTCTTTAATACCTTTTTAGCTTTTGTCAACTGGTTAAAGGTGATGGGTGCGTTGTCCAGTTGATTGTTTTCAACCAGACTGTCCACAATCATTTCCACGAGGTCGTTAATCTTCTGCTCGTCTGGTTCCGAAATACTGCGCGAGGCAGCTTCAACGGAATCGGCCATCATAACCACGGCTGTTTCAATGGAAAAGGGTCTTGGCCCGTGGTAGGTAAATACCGACGGATCCACTTCCACGCCGGGGTTTAGTTTCTTTTCCAGCCGGTAAAAATATTCCACACGGCGGGTACCATGGTGTGTTCTTATAAAATCGATTATCTGCTCGGGGATATTTGCTTTCCGTGCCATTTCAATGCCGTCGAGAACATGACCCACAATAATCCTGGCACTCTCTTCATAGCTCAGCTCGTCGTGCGGATTAAACCCTGGTGTCTGGTTTTCAACAAAATAAACCGGATTTTTCATTTTCCCGATATCGTGGTACAGGGCACCGGTACGGGCCAGGTTGGCATCGCCGCCAATAACGTACAGCACCTCGGAAGCCAGATTGGCCACCTGCATGGAGTGCTGGAAAGTTCCGGGGGCTTTTTCGGCCAACTCACGTAATAATGGATTGTTGGTATTGGAAAGCTCAAGCAGCGTAAGCTGGGTAAGCATACCGAACAATTTTTCATAAACAAAAATGAAAGGGAATGCCAGTAAAATAAGTAACGAACTGCCCGATAACATGGCGATAAACTGAAAAGAGATACTTTTCAGCGAGCCCTCCTGAACCAGCAGCATTCCGAGATAAACCACAATATAAGTAACAAACACAAGCAACGAGGCGCGCACCAGATGCCAGCGACGCGACAGATTACCCACGCTGAAAACAGCCACAAAACCGGCAATGAATTGCGTATAGAAAAACTCAAAACTGTTGGGTGCATAAAATCCCAGTATCATCAGTGTAATAAGATAAACCACCAGAGCCGCTCCCCTGTCTAAAAAAGCAGCTATCATGATGGGCAATATGGTGTACGGAATAAGGTAACTCCATTGGGGAAAATGATCGAATACCAGTTCCGAAACAAGCACCAGCGAAACCTGTGTCAACAAAATCAGATTAATGTGTTTCAGCTGGTTATAAATGGTTCTTTTAAATATTCGCAGAAAAAGAAATTCGGTGTAAAACAAGAGCAAATTCAAAAGAATGATACCGAGAAGCACATACCGCCAGGATGCCGATTCACCCATCTCCTGTTCGTATTGTTGCTTTAACGAGTTGAGAATTTGATATTTTTTTGGTGTTACCAACTCTCCTTGCGAAATGACCAGCTCTCCTTTCTGAATCAATCCCATGGTGGGCAATATCTGCGAAAGCAACTCCTTTTTTGCTATCCTGTTTTTGTTTTCGTCGTAAATCACATTTTGAATGAGGGAAGAGGCAATGGTTTTCATCAGCATGATACTGTCGGGATCCTGTATCGAGCGGATTACTTTTGCGGCATATCTGTTGGCATCGGCAATGGTGTAAAGGTCTTTCAACCTTATTTCATAAGCCTTGTTTTTCTTAATGAGTTTAATTCTGAAATCGGGAGATTTTCCTTCAATGGAAGGATGCATTCTGACAATTCCCTTTTCCACCTGATCATAAATGGAAAGCAGCGTTTGTAATTTGGTTATCGAATCGGTGGCATCACCCCGTGTTCCAATCTGTTTCCAACCAGAAACAAAAGAGTTAATAAGAAGTTTCCGCCCGTCTTCCGTACTTTTTGCATCGTAATAAAAATAGGGTTCGTAGTTGGCAAGAAGCGTCTGTTTTTCCTTTTCAATTTGTTGCGGTGTTTTTAAGATGCTGAAATCAAAAGGAGCTATTAAGTCTTTATGGTTCCACGGTTTACCAATTTGAAACTCGTATTTAAAGCGGCTTTCACGGGGGGAAATCCAAACCACAACAAACACTGCCAGTGCAAAACTGAATATCTTCAGCAATTCGTAATAGTTATATTGCAGTTTTGAAATTAAGTTATTCATTTCACTCTTTTCTCGTACAAAAGTAGTAAATTTACACACTCTTTTTATAAACAAACGAAACAAGAAATATATGACTCAGGGAATTTGTATGCTGCCGGCTGTTGCCGTCCGTGAGAATCCGGCTGATAAAAGCCAATTAACCAATCAATTGCTTTATGGCGACAGGGTGGTCATTGACGACAGTTTTAAGGATTGGCATTATGTCCGTTCATTATTTGACGACTCTGCAGGCTGGATCAGGAAAAACCAGATTGTTTCGCTGAAAGAGGAGGAAATCAGCATTTTAGATGAAAGTCCTCAAAACATTACGGACAGCCTTACCGCTTTAATTGAAAACAGCAACGGAGAGCAACAAATCATTTCTGCGGGCAGCACCCTGTACAATACTAATATTGAGATTACTAAGAACAAGGTTTTAAACGGCTCTACACGCACTTTATCAAAATCAAAAGATACGGCTGATGCCATTTCCCAAACAGCACGTTCATTTTTAAATATTCCCTATCTTTGGGGTGGCAGAACTATAATGGGAATGGACAGCCCGGGATTTGTTCAGATAGTTTTCAAGATTGCAGGATATGTATTGCCAAGGTCGTGCAGACAACAGTCCGTAACAGGTGAAGCCTGCTATCTGTTTAACGAAACAAAACCGGGAGATTTGATCTTTTTTACCGACAGCGAGGATGAGATAATCAATCATGTGGGAATTTATCTTGAACCGGAGAAAATCATCCATGTGGACGACAAAGTACGAATTGATGCAATAGATCATTATGGTATATACAACCAAAATATTGAGAATTATTCATATAAATTAAAAGCAATACAAAGAGTTATCGGGATTTAAAGCAATATTAATAATCATGAGTGAGATAAAGAGCAATCCGTTGGACAACCTGAACCGTATCAAAGAGATTCTTTTCAGTGAAGAATTCCGGGATATGGATTCACGATTCCGGGAAATAAAAAAAGAGTTTGAAGAAAACCTTCGGCAACAGGTTAAAATCCTGGAAGAAAAAATTGGTGCTTTAAGCAAAAAAGGAGAAGAGAGCGGCAAAGAGATTCAGGACACCATCGACAATTTGAAAAAAGAGAATAAAGAACTTTTGGCAGTGACAGAAAGCAAAATTGAAGAGGTAAAAAAATCGCTGGCCGACACACAGGCAGAACTGGAGAAAAAACTGAACGATTTGGGCAACAAACTGGAAACATCCATAATAAATCAGACTGAAGAGCTTAAAAAAGAGGTGGATAATGCATTGGAAAAACTGAAAAACGACAAAGTGGATAAATCGGAGATTGCCGAACTCTTTGGCATGGTAATCAATAAATTGAAGTAATAAAGCTACAGATTATGTCAGGTAATAACGAACAGCAGAAAATGCAAAAAGCCATTGCCGAAGGGAAACTAAAGGAATTAAAGTTTCTGCTTACCGGACTTGATTCAAAAGAGCTGGCAAAACTGAACAAGTTCCTGAACGATCCTGCAGCCTTTAGCGATGAAATATCCGGTCTGTTACCCATTGCAATCAAAAAACTGTTTGACCGGGGTGATATAAATCCGGAACAACTGCAATCATTGGTAGAAGAGGCTTTAAAGGAGAGCGTAAAGCGAAATCCGTACACCCTGAGCGACATACTTTTTCCGGTAATGATGCCTGCCATCAGAAAAGCGGTTGCCGAAGACATTAAACGGATGATGGACTCGGTAAACAACACTTTGGAAAACAGCTTTTCTCCCCAAAGGTTGGGATGGCGTATCCAATCGCTTTTTTCGGGAAAGAGTTATGCCGAAATTGCCCTGGCACACGCCTACATTTACAATGTTAAACAGGTCTTTCTTATCCATAAGGAGACGGGCCTTTTGTTGTCTCAGGCCGGCAACGACGAAAAATTGTCTTCCAATGCCGACATGGTTTCCTCCATGCTTGCCGCCATCAAGGATTTTGTGCAGGATTCTTTTAAGTCGAAAGAAGATAACGAACTTCAAACCCTTAAGATAGGCAACCTGAATATCCTCATCGAACAGGGGCCTTATGCCATTATTGCCGCTGTTGTAGAGGGGAATGTACCTGAAGAGTACAAGGTTTTATTAAAAGAAACCATCGAAACCATTCACGGCACCTATGCCTATGAGTTAAGCTCCTTTAACGGCGACAGTTCTGTTTTTGAGAAGGACACATCCCTGCTGGAAGCCTGTTTGCAAATGGAGAAAAAATCGGACAAACCGAAAAAACCGGTATTTGCTATTGTGCTTCTCCTGTTGATTTTACTTGCATTGGGTTACTTATTGTATGGTTATATCGACAACAGGTTGCATTTCAATAAATTGGTAAACACCATAAGAAACACCCCGGGGATGACAGTTACCGAAAAAGGGAAACACTGGTTCGGCGATTACTACATTTACATACTAAAAGACCCGGCAAGTGCACCGCTGGACGGAATTATCAAGGCATCGGGTGCAGATACTTCCCTGCTTCAGATACATACAAAAAGCTATATTTCGCTGGATGAAGCCATGATTCTGAAACGCATAAAAAAGGAGCTGCAACCTCCACCAACCGTTAATATCTATTACAAAAACGGGGCAATTATAATTGAAGGAACAGCCGACAGTACCTGGATAAGCCGGGCAAAACAGAACACTTCGGCATTTGTCGGAATCACCCGTTTCGAATTCAGACTTAAAACAAACAAAAAAACCGAAAAGCGTGTATCAAGGAAAAAAGTTATCAAAAACAACCTTGCCATAGAAAAGCATCGTTTTACCTTTAAATACAATACTTTTGAACTTACCAAAGAACAAAAAAGAGAGTTTGAACAGTTGATTAGCGAAGTAAACAATTTGCTTAATTTTAATTTCAATCAGGACTCTGTTCCCATTATCATTATCAACTCATACACAAGCTATAAGGGCAACACCAAGGCTAACAAAACCATTGCCAAACACAGGGCCGAACAGTTTATCAATATGCTTATCGAAAAAGGAATACCCATGGAATCGCTGGTTCCGAAAGTAAAATTCATAGAAGATGAAGGTATGAAATACCCCATAAGAACAGTAACTTTTAAAATAAAATATATTAAACCGGAAAAAAATGATTAAGAAGAAAATATGTATGTTGGGTTCTTTTGCCGTTGGCAAAACCAGTCTGGTGCAACAATATGTAAACAGTATCTTTTCAGAAAAATACCACACCACCATCGGTGTAAAGATAGATCAGAAGATTATCAGGTACAACAATACCGATGTAAATCTTCTTTTGTGGGATATCCATGGTGAAGACAAATACCAAAAGGTTAAACCTGCATACATTATGGGCAGTTCGGGATACTTTGTGGTTATTGACGGCACAAGAAGAAATACGGTGGAAACCGCACTGGAACTTCAAAAAATGGCAGCCGGCATTGCACCCGAAGCAGCCTGCATTTTTCTCTTAAACAAATCCGATTTAACGGATGAATGGGAGTTGACCGAAGAGGATATGACAACATTGAAACAGACCGGTTTTCCGGTTATTAAAACAAGTGCCAGACTAAACGAAGGAGTGGAAGAGGCATTTCTTAAGTTAACCGAACAAATAATGAAATAACAAATTATGGTTACGAAACTTCCTGTAAAAATATTAAACTACATGATTGATAATATACCGCCTTTTGCGGGGATATTTATCATTCATACCGACAGTAGTGGAAAAGTACGCAAATGGTTCGGTTCACCAAACCGTTTTCTAAGCGGTGACGAAATATCAAACAAAAGATATATTACCGATTTATATCCTATTCTCGAAGGGCTTATTCCTCCACCCGGTACCGATTTTCAACTGCCCAACATTCAACTCCCCGATAATGTGTACACCGATATTCATATTTTTAAAGAAAATGAAGATAATATCTGGGTCTTCTTCATGGAACGGACGCAGGATGTGGAAAGTATCCGCCAACTGATTCAAAGCATGAACGAAACCCAGCTCCAACTTGAAAAAAAACAGCGGGAGGCGGAAAACAGATTTTGCTTTGAGAATCCTTTCGGACGACTTGATTTGATTAATGCCGTTGCCTTTGTTAAAAACAGTGACGGCACATTTACCCTGCAAAGCAAAGTTACCACCTGGCTCACTACACTTTATCCCGTAATGGGAGAAAAGAAAAAAAACATCCGAATAGCAGAATACTTTCCTTTTCTCGAACTTTTTATTAAAGAGGCTCAAAATCATTGGGATTCAGGTTCGGAGAAATTTTTTAATTCGGACACCTGGATTGAAGAGACCGGTGTTGGTAATGAATTCCTGCTTAAAGCCGGTGCAATTAGTTATGGCGGGAAAAATTACCTTATTTTGAGATTACTCAACAGCGATTTGTCGGAAGGGCAACAGGTTATTCAAAAAGCCAGGGAGCAGGAACTTCTTTACGAACAGCTAAACAAAACAAAAGACAAACTGAAACAACTTTTGGAATACAAAGAGCGGTTTGTTTCGATAGTTTCGCATGATTTGCGTTCACCCGTGGCATCGGTTTTGGGAATCACCGAAATGCTGCTGAACGACGATGATTTCCTTAACAAACTGGACGATTTCAACAAAGAGATGGTCATTGGTATCCACGATGAAATGCAGCGCCTTCTGGATTATAATGACAAACTGTACCACTGGTCGAACCTCGAACTGGGTAATTTTGAAATCGACCGTAAAGAGGCCGACCTCAACGATCTGGTTGGCAAATCATACAAAACCGTTAAAGCCAGGCTGTCGGAAAAAAACATCACCTTTGAAAATAAAGTGCCTGAATTCCTTGTTGTATCTGTTGACATCACCCTGTTTCTGCAGGTACTGAACAATCTTTTGTCAAATGCAGTGAAATTTACAGGCAAAGGAGGAAAAATTGTTGCATCAGCTGTTCAAAAGGATAATCTTATCAATCTTTCCATCATTGATACCGGCACCGGAATGGCAGAACATACCGCCAAAACACTTTTTGATGACGACCTGAGAACTTCCTCCCCCGGAACTTATGGCGAAAAAGGCAGCGGACTGGGTATAGGAATTATCAAAAAGATTCTTGATGCTCACAATTTCAAGATTAAGGTAAACTCTGTAAAGGGCGAAGGCACTACATTTACCATTACCCTGCCGGCAGCGAAATGATAAATTCTGTATATCCCTTATGAAAAAATACGATATTGTCATCCTGACCGACAGAAGATATCTGAAAGCAGTAAAAGGCGATTCCTATTCCGAAAACATTGTTCTGGAAGACCACCTTGTAAAAAAAGCTTTTGAAGAACGGGGGTTGAAGGTAACCCGCAAAGCCTGGGATGACTCTTCATTTGACTGGAACAACACCAATGCAGCGTTGTTCAGAACCACCTGGGATTATTTCCACCGTTTCGATGAATTTTCCACATGGTTTGAGAAAGCATCTCAACAGACCATTGTGATAAATTCAAAAGAGATCATTTATTGGAACAGGGACAAACACTACCTGACTGACCTTTCGGAGAAAGGGATTCGCATTCCCCCTACCCTGTTTATTGAAACCGGTTCTGTAGAAATATTGCAATCATTGGTCAATGAAACAGATTGGAAAGAATTTATTCTAAAACCGGCCATTTCGGGAGCAGCAAGACATACATACCGGTTCTTAAAAAAAGATGCAAAAGGTTTTGAGGAAATTTTCAGGAATTTAATAAAAGAAGAGAGTATGCTTTTGCAGGAGTTTCAACCCTCCATTCTCCGTAAAGGAGAAATATCTCTTGTTTTCTTTGGCAACCAATTCTCTCACGCAGTTCTGAAAAAGGGAAAAGAGGGTGATTTCAGGGTTCAGGATGATTTTGGCGGTACTGTTCACAAGTATTTACCTAATGAAGAAGAAATAGAATTTGCCACCAATGCACTAATTGCTGTTCCGTACAAGCCCGTTTATGCACGGGTTGACATTATGTGGGATAACCAGAACCGGCTTTGCCTCGGAGAGTTGGAACTTATTGAGCCAGAATTATGGTTCCGCTTCTATCCTGACAGTACACACAGATTGGCGAAAAAAACCATTGAATATTTGCAGGTTCAAAAACTCTTTTGAAAAGTCCGTTGCCAGTAATCTTTCAGGTCGGCTTTAATTTCGGGAGCCAGAATGTAAAGCCCGAGCAGATTGGGAAAGGCCATTGCAAGTATCATCATATCGGAAAAATCCATTACCGCCATTATGTCGGACGAACTACCCACAACAACAAAAAAGAGAAAAATGAGATTAAAGATTTGTCCGGTAAGTTTTCTTGAACCGAGATACTTTTCTCCCAAATCCCCGAACAAATAATCGAACCCTTTTAAACCGTAATACGACCATGAAATCATTGTGGAAAAAGCAAAAAGCGTAACCGAAACCAGTAAAACATAAGGAAACCACGAAATTACCGACCCGAAAGCCGCAGAAGTAAGTTGAACACCCTGCAGGCCTTGTGTATCGTCGGCAAAGCCGGTAAAAATTAACACCAGTGCCGTCATGGTACAAATAACCACCGTATCAACAAAAGGTTCTATGGAAGCCACAATCCCTTCGGCAATATGCTCCTTGTTTTTGGAAGCCGAATGGGCAATGGCTGCACTTCCAATGCCCGCTTCATTGGAAAAGGCACCCCGCTGAATGCCGTAAATCATCACCCCGATAATACCGCCTTTCAGTGCACCCGGCGCAAAAGCCCCTTCCACAATCTCCATAAGGGCATGACCGGTATTGTGGATGTTAAACAAAATGATGAGAACAGCGGCGGCAATATACAAAAGAGCCATAAAAGGAACTATTTTGGACGTAACCTTTCCTATACTTTTAATACCGCCTACAATAACAAGCCCCACCAAAAAAGCCAGCCCGATACCATACCAGGCGCCATAACCTTCGAGAGCGGGAAAGAATACCACCGTCTGTTTAAAAGCCTGATTGGCCTGGAGCATGTTTCCGCCTCCTACCGAGCCGCCCATTACCAAAACAGCAAACAAAAAAGCAAGAAAAGCACCCAGCTTACCCAGTTTTTTATTTTGCAAACCATACTTCAGATAATACATCGGCCCGCCCGATATGGAACCGTCTTTATTGATTCTCCGGTATTTAACGCTCAACGAACATTCGGCAAACTTCATGGCCATACCCAGCAGTCCGGCAACAATCATCCAAAAGGTGGCACCCGGCCCGCCTATGGCAATACCTATGGCTACTCCTGCAATATTTCCCATTCCAACAGTAGCCGACAATGCAGTGGTTACCGATTGGAAAGGAGTAACCTCTCCCCCGCTTCCGCCGCTATATTTCCCTCTCATCATTGAGACAGAGTGTTTTACTCCTCGCAATCCGATGAATTTCAGATAAAAGGTAAATATCAGCCCTCCGGCAAACAACCACAACACAATAAGACGGAGCGGAGCTTTTACCGGTTCGCCCTTTTCATTTACAACCGGATTTCCGTTTTCATCGTAAACCTGCTCATCATAAATCCCCATAGCGGAAAACGGGTCCCAATACAGCACCTTTGTAAGTCCTTCAACGACGGGAACAAAAGCTTCATCTAATCGCTGGGAAAGCGTCTTTTGGGGAATGGTATCGCTTCTGCCGGCAGCATAGAGCAGCTGTACGCTAAAAACAACTCCCAGTATCAGAACCAACAGAAACTTTTTTATCATTGCTCTATCTTTTACTGTCAATTTTTTTCATTTCGGCGAAATAATAATTGGTCTCACGGATTATAACTCCCGACAACAAGAGCAGTGCAATAAGGTTCGGGATGGTCATAAAGGTAATCACCATATCCACAAAATGCCATACCACATCAATTCCCCACACCGACCCGAAGAAAACAAACAGTCCGTACAGGTAGTAATAAGGTTTAATGGCCTTTTCGCCCAAAAGATAGTTGGCTGCACGCGAACCGTAATAAGACCAACTGATTACCGTAGAAAAGGCAAACATCAACAAACCGAAAGTAATAATGTGCTTTCCGGTTCCTGCAAGGCCAACCTTGGCAAGTCCTTCATCCATCGCCAGAATGGTCATACCAACCCCTTTTACGCCGGAATGCCAGGCATCGGTAGTAATCAGCATCAAGGCTGTCATGGTACAGATTATCAAGGTATCTACCAAAGGCTCCAGAGAAGCAACCAAACCCTCCCGGGCTGAGTATTCGGTTTTTGCAGCAGCATGAGCTATGGGCGCCGAACCCTGTCCCGCTTCATTGGAAAAGAGACCGCGTCTGATTCCCCATATCATGGTCATAATGATGGTCGAACCGGCAAACCCGCCAACGGCAGCAGTTCCGGTAAAAGCACCTTCGAGAATCAAACGGAACGCTTCGGGAATATAAGCAGCACGGTCTATCAGAACCAGCAAGGTTGCCGTCACATAGGTTACAGCCATAAAAGGAACCAGCTTGGCCGTTACTTCGGCAATTCTCTTCAATCCGCCCACTACAATAAGCAGCACCAGTGCAGTAATAACCAAACCCGACGACCATGTTGAAAACCCGTATGTTGTTTTCAGGGCATCGGTCATGCCGTTGGCCTGTGCCATATTTCCTGTCCCGAGAGAGGCCAAAACAGTGGCAACGGCAAATATTCCGGCAAGGATTTTTGCCGATCGGGGTGCGTTGTAAATCTTACCGATACCGTCGCGAATGTAGTACATAGGTCCGCCCGATACGGTTCCGTCACTGTTAAAAACACGATATTTGTGCGACAAGGTACATTCGGAATATTTCAAAATCATACCGAGGAAACCCGTAACCCACATCCAGAAAACAGCGCCGGGGCCGCCAAGATATACTGCCAGTGCAACACCCACAATATTCCCTGTCCCGACAGTTGCCGAAAGCGCTGTAGTCAGGGCTTTAAAATGATTTACATCGCCTTCGTCACCTTTTTTGTCATACTTACCGGCCACCACCCGTATGGAATGAAACAGTTTGGTAACATTGAGGAATTTTAAACGGATAATAAAATACAAACCTGTGGGAACTAACAAAAATAAAATGGCATAGCCGCCTATATAA
>JALVZH010000357.1:16110-17323 GCA_027022105.1 Bacteroidales bacterium
ATCAAAAGCGTTTAAAATTCCATTCATTCGGTTACTGCATTTTAAAATTAAATGTCGCAAATGTACACGATTTTTTTATTTTTTTTTCAAACAGTTACCATCGGGTCAACAGAACATGTACCGAAATAATTTATATTTTAAAAGTTTTTATACCTTTGCTTTATGAAAATTTACATTTGTAAGATATGTTACTTACAAAACGTGAAATAAAAGAGCCTCCATCGAATAAAGAATAATTATAATTGTAATGAAAAAATACATTTTGATTTTTGTATTGATTCTTTCGGGAATAACCTCTGCCAACTCACAGGTACTTATTACCTTATTACTTGGCGACAAGCTTAATTCCGACGGAATTGAATTCGGTTTGGAGGGGGGCTTGAATTGGTCTCTGATTAATAACCTCGACGCCAATAAGTTTAATCGCACCTTCAATCTCGGTTTTTATTTTCATTTACGTATGAAAAACCAATGGTGGGTTTATACCGGGGTACTGGTAAAAAGCAACAACGGAGTTTACGATTTATCGGAAAAAGATTTGAAATTGTTCGGTATTGACATTTACAATCCCGAAGGCACCTATTTTCAGAGAATAAATACATTTATGGTTCCGTTTTTTATTAAGTACAATTTTAAGAACCATATATTTATTGAAGGCGGCCCGCAATTCGGGTTAATGTATAATTCCGAAACAATATATAAAGAAACAAGGGATAACAATGATATTTTTGTACGGACATACAATAAAGACAAAATCAATAAAATTGATGCAGGTGCAGGAATCGGATTGGGATATACGTTTTTAAAAGGTAAAGGCTGGACAATTGAAGGCCGTGCGTATCGAGGATTTATAAATGTTTTAAAGGGAGTAAAAGGAACCGGAAATACGGTTTTGTATATTGAAGCCAAGATACCAATCGGAGTAGGAAAAAAAGATGATTTAACAAATAACAAAAATTAAAAAAAAAAAAAGAGTATGAAAAGATTTTACCAAACCTTTATTGCAATTATTTTGGCAACGTTTGTTTTTTCGGCATCGGTGCATGCCCAATATACAAACAAAAGAGTTAAAAGTAAATACCAGGCCTATACCGACAGCCTGAAAAACCTAAAATACAATTATGTATTTCCATTATTGGGACAAGGGGCTTACAGCGAAGGATTTGACATTCCTTTTCCCATGGGAATAATGGCAAACTATTTTTATTCCGAC
>JALVZH010000358.1 GCA_027022105.1 Bacteroidales bacterium
GCGTGTCAGGTATATTTATACCTTTTTTGACGAGGCTACGGATTTTCTGGATGTGACGGAAGAGTCGCCATATAAAAACGAATTATTGAAACATTTGCAGGAGAGTTACGACTCGTCGGGATTGGACGCTGCAGCTTTTGTTAAAACACGTCGTTGGAAAGAGTTGTCCGCTATGCTCAAAAAAGAACTCTCTCCATCGTTGCAAAAAAAAGAGTTTTACGACTTTTTATATATCGATACCAAAGGCAATATTCTTTTTAGGACAAAAGGGGATAAGGACTTGGGAATGAACATATTTTCAAGTGAGCTTAATACTACCAAACTGGCCAAAACAGCACACAAAGCACTTCAGCCCGGTCAGATGGGGAAATCGTTTTTTTCTGACCTTGAGCATTATAAACCGAGTTTTAATATCATTTCGGGTTTTTTGATTAAACCTTTGATGAACAAAGGCAGGGAGGCGAAGGGGTTGCTGGTGCTTCAGGTTACAATGGACATTATTAACGACATGATTCAGCAGGAGGCCGGTTACGGGGAGACGGGAGATGCCTTTATTATTGGTGATGATTTGTATTTGCGTTCGGCAACACGTTTTGGTGATGAAAATGAGATACTCCGCAAAAAGGTTGAAAATAAAAAGACACTTGCCTGGCGCGATTTCCTGCACCACAGGGGCGACAAGTTGTATTTGAAAAACAACGAACTTGATTTGGAACGTGTAACTACTTACGATGCCACCGGAAAAGGAAAATATGTATTGGGAATATACCGGAATCTGGATAAACTGGAAAAATACGGCTTACACTGGGCGCTTGTGGAGGAGATTGAACATTCCGAGGCGTTTGCGTATGCCCGCCGGCTTTCGGATATTGTAAAGATTTCATTTATTATTACCATAATCGTTGTATTCTTTATCAGTATTCTGGTTACCCGTTGGTTTGTTAATCCCATAAAGCAGCTTTCGTCGTGGGCAAAACAGATTTCCACCGGTTTGCTTGTGGAGCGTGACGTAAAGGCACCGCAAAACGAAATAGGCGAAATGCGCGATACGTTTACAAACCTTGTTAAGTCGCTTAAACGGTATGCCGACATTGCCCGGCTGGTGGCCAAAGGCGATTTTAGCGAAAAAGTTGACGAACGCAGCAAAGATGATGTTTTGGCGCGTTCCATTAACCAGATGGTGGAAAGCTTCAGGAGTGTTGTTGCACAGGCAAACCGTATTGCAGCCGGTGATTACAATACGCTGATTAAACCGCGCAGCGAAAACGATTCTCTCGGTAAAGCTCTTTATAAAATGACCGAAACGTTGAGGAAGAATGCCGAAACTTTTCAGCGTGAAGACTGGATAAAAACAGGGCTCAACGAACTGGATAAGGTTTTGAAAGGGAAAACTGATATTGCATTGATGGCACAGGGAATTATCTCGTTTTTCTCCAATTATGTAAATGCACAGGCCGGTTTGATTTATCTTTTTGATGATAAGGAACTGAATCTGAAAGCCACCTATGGTGTCGATGGTTCCGGTAAAGAGATTTCAAAAAAACTGAAACCCGGTGAAGGAATTGTGGGACAGGCTTTTGCAGATAACAAAAAGATTTTTGTAAAAGGTAATGACAAACAGAAACTAATTGTTGACCTTGGAGTTAAAAAAGCCGAAGTCAGAGAGATTATTGCGGTTCCGTTTTCCTATAAAGACGAGGTAATCGGAGTTATGGAGCTGGCCAAGGTAACGGAGTTCAGCGAACTGGAACAATATTTTCTCGATTTGGCCATTCAGGATATTGCACTTGCCATAATTACTCTGCAATCGCACCTTAAAGTAAAAGAACTGCTGGAGCGCACCCAGCAGCAGGCCAAAGAGTTGGAGGTGCAGCAGGAAGAGTTGAGGCAGGCCAACGAAGAGTTGCAGGAGCAAACCGAAGCCCTCCGCCAGTCGGAAAGAAACCTGCAGGAGCAGCAGGAGGAGCTTAAAGTTACCAACGAAGAGCTGGAAGAGAGAACAAAAGCACTGGAGATTCAACGCGATGCCATACGGCGGAAAAATAAAGAGCTTGAACTGGCGCGGAAAGAGATAGAGAAAAAAGCCAAAGACCTGGAATTGGCCAGTAAATACAAGTCGGAGTTCCTTGCCAATATGTCGCACGAGTTGCGAACCCCGCTCAACAGTATTATTGTGCTTTCACAGTTGCTCAACGAAAATAAAAAAGGCCATCTCGACGACAAAGAGAAAGAGTTTGCCAAAACAATTAATTCTTCGGGATTGGACCTTCTGGATTTGATAAATGATATTCTCGACCTCTCCAAAGTGGAATCGGGGGCCATTGAACTGGCACCGGAGCGCTTGTACCTGAAAGACCTTGAGGATTTTGTAAAGAGTAATTTTGAGCAGGTGGTAAGGCAAAAAGGATTACAGCTTAAAATAGAAAAGGAAAAAGACCTCCCGTCATATATCATTACCGATGTGCAGCGTGTACAACAGATTGTAAAAAATCTGATATCCAATGCAATAAAATTTACCCAGGAGGGAAGTATTACTTTTGGTATTAGGAAAACGGAACATAAATACCGGAAAGAACCGGCCATAGCCATATCTGTTGCTGATACCGGAATAGGAATCCCTAAGGAAAAACAAGAAGTAATTTTTGAAGCATTTAAGCAGGCCGACGGAACCACCAGCAGAAAATATGGCGGTACGGGGCTCGGGTTAAGTATCTCCAGAAATTTCTCACAACTGTTGGGTGGTTATATGGAACTCAATAGCGAAGAGGGCAAGGGCTCCAAGTTTACTTTGGTATTGCCGTTGGAACTCTCTTTAACGGAGGAGGATAAGAAGGAGGAAACCGACGGATTAGTAGTGCAGAAACAGGATAAAACCGCTTCTGAAAAAGAGAAAGTCGAAGTAATAAAAGATGATGCATCAACCCTGATAAAAGAGAATGAGGAGAAACCTGCCACACAACAAATGGTTACCGACGACAGGAATTCTCTTGTAGAGAATGATAAGGTGATTCTTATTATTGAGGATGATGTGAATTTTGCCGGAGTATTGCTGAATCTTGCTCACGAGCACGGGTTCAAAGGAATTATTGCGCTGAGCGGCGAGGTGGGATTGTATCATGCCGATTATTATACGCCCAATGCCATAATTCTTGATATGGGATTACCCGGGATATCCGGTTCCGAAGTGCTTGAAAAATTAAAGGAAAATCCAAAAACAAGGGCCATTCCCGTGCATGTTATTTCCGCTAAGGATTTTGACATCAAAACGTTGAAGCAGGGAGCCATCGGTTATCTGACAAAGCCCGTGAAAAAACCCCAACTGGATCAGGTTTTTGATAAAATAGAGAAGATTATTTCAAAACCGCTTAAAAAGTTGCTGGTTGTAGAGGATGAAGAGATTACCAGAAAGAGCATAGAGGAGCTTATGTCGCACTCATCGGTTGAAATTGTTTCGGTGGATAGCGGAGAAAAGGCATTAAAATTACTAAAATCAGATGGTTTCGATTGTATGATCCTCGACCTTGGGCTGAAAGGGATGACCGGATTTGAATTGCTGGAGAAAATAAACAGCGACGAGCATCTCAGAAAAATACCCGTGGTTATCTATACCAGCAAAGACCTTACGGAAGAGGAGAATGAGACTTTGAAAAAATATGCTCAAAGCATAATACTGAAAGGTGCCCGTTCCTTTGAACGGCTGCTGGCCGAAACAACCCTCTTTTTACACCAGGTTGACAACGGGTTTAGCGACGAAAAAAAGAAAATGATGGAAAAAGCCCATGGCAAAGAGAATGTTATTGAGGGCAAAACCATTATGATTGTGGACGACGACATGCGTAATGTATTTGCATTGAGCAGTGTTTTGGAAGAGTACAAAGCCAGGATAGTGGTGGCCAAAAACGGCAGGGAAGCCATCGACAAACTGCACGCCAATCAGGATGTGAATCTGATTTTAATGGACATTATGATGCCCGAAATGGACGGGTACGAAGCCATGCGCCGAATCAGGAAAGAGAAAAAATACAAAAACCTTCCCATTATCGCCCTTACGGCAAAAGCAATGAAAGGCGACCGTGAGAAATGTATTGCCGCAGGTGCCAACGAGTACCTTGCCAAACCCGTGGAAAAGGAGAAACTGATATCGTTGCTGAGGGTGTGGCTGTATAAGTAGATGCTGTTGCCGGGAGACGTGACGATGTTTCTTTACATCATCTTATACGCAGCAACTGCATTTTTACCCGGATGCAAATTATTCAGGTAACAATAGTTTCACCGTTTGAAAATTTTTTATAATTTTGGTTCTCCGAAACCTTGAACCGTTGGCAACAAAACCGAAAATATCATTGAGTAACGAAATCCACAATGGGGAAAATGTAGTTGCATTGCGATTCGGCTACAACAAGCAATTAATAGATACCGTAAAGAAAATCAATGGTGCAAAGTGGAGCCCGGTTATGAGGTACTGGTATGTGGGTAAGGAGGTTTTTGATTTAAATGCTGTATTTGATATTTTAAAAGAAGTTGCATTTATTGACTATTCGGCACTAATAAACAGTAATGAAAAGAGTCCTGTTAAAGAGAAAGTTAAAAAAGTAAGAGTAAAAATACCCCAAGCCTACCTCGATCATCTTGAGCAACGAAGATACAGCGAAAACACAAAGATTGTTTACATTAGCTATTTTGAAGATTTTGTAAGGTATTTTGCGGGAAGAAAATTAGAAAGCATAACGGTTGATGAAATCAACGATTATATTCTCCGGTTAATCAGAGAGGAAAATATTTCGACAAGTCAGCAAAACCAGCGCATTAACGCCATAAAGTTTTATTACGAAAAAGTACTGGGAAGAGAAAAGATGTATGTTAACATTAAAAGGCCCATAAAGAAAAGGCGGATGCCTGATGTTTTGTCTGTCAGGGAGATTAAAAAGATGATTGATGTAACCGAAAATTTAAAGCACAAGTGCATAATTAGTCTTTTGTATTCTGCGGGTTTAAGAAGAAGCGAACTGATAAATTTAAAGATTACCGATATTCTTTCCGACCAGATGTTGATAAAAGTTTCTCAATCAAAAGGGAATAAAGATCGTTATGTCGGACTTTCAAATTACATGTTGAAGTTATTGAGGGAATATTATAAAAAATACAAACCAAAGGAATGGTTAATAGAGGGGATAGACGGTGGAAAATACAGTGCTGAAAGTATTGGAAAAATTGTAAAAAGGGCAGCCAAAAAAGCAGGCATAATAAGAAATATAACGCCGCATATGCTAAGGCATTCCTTTGCGACACATCATTTGGAAAGAGGAACAGATTTAAGGTATATTCAGGAGTTTTTAGGGCATAGCAGTTCAAGAACAACAGAGATATATACGCATGTAGCGAAAACGGATTTTATAAAGTTTAAAAATCCGTTGGATGATATTTATGATGATAGCAGTTGAAGAAAGGTGCACATACTCTGCTTTATTGGAATATAAATGTAATAATAAATAGCATAAAGCAAATATAAATGTAATACACATATACGTACGTTAGGCTTCATGTTTGAAAAAAATCGGTTTCCATTAAAAACATGTTTTACAAAGATTGAAAGATAAAGGAGCAATAATCA
>JALVZH010000359.1 GCA_027022105.1 Bacteroidales bacterium
GTGTTGCCCCGGCTCAAAACGCATTCCGTTCTTTTCAAATCCCAATACAAAGGTTGCTTCGGTTAAATCTTTCTTTTTTAATATCTTATATTGTTTTTCCTGCATTAATTCCAAATCTGTAATTACAATTTAATTCTAACCGTTTCCGGTATATAAAACGGTGTGCAAAAATAGCTGAATTTTATTTAGAAAAAAGAGATAATTTAGAACATTTCTAAATGGAGTATTTTGTTTTAGTGGGAAATATCACACTCGTGCTTCCTGTCCAATGTAATTTTCTTCCGAAAGGCAGACTTTTGTTGCAAATCCGATGCCGGACCCAAGGAGGTTGCGAAGGCCGGACAAATGCAGTGAACTTACGGCTGCCGTAGAAATCTTTTTCTTTTTAATGAAATGGATCAAACCGGCGCTAAAACCATCGCCTGCGCCAACGGTACTTACCGGATTTATGACGGGTGCCGGGACTTCCGTTATCATCTCGTTCAAAAAGGCGGTTGCGCCACCCGAACCTTGTGTTATGATTAACAAAGCATCAGAATTAATCTCTCTGATAATTCCGGCAACGGTTTTAAGATTTGATACACCGAAAATGTTCTCGAAGTCCTCATCCGATCCTTTTATAATATGGGCAAGACTGAAATACTCATATACTTTCTTCATATCAATTCCGCTGTTGTTTTTTCTGATATTCGGATCGTATATGATAAGGCCTCCCGATGATGAGACTCTGCGGACAGTTGTGGAAATTTGTTCGTTTATTTTCCTGTCGAGAGCATACAATGAGCCAAACAACAATAAGTCATCCTTGTTAAATACATCCGGAAGTTTGAGTTTTCTGATTTCAGGATAATTCTTGAAAAATGTATAGGCGGGTTTTTTGTTTTTGTCAAGAAACGCCAGAGCCAATGAACTTTTCTCATTCTCATACGAATTAATAAAACCGGTATGAACCCTGTTATCGGTGAGAAAATCAACGATGTATCTTCCCGTATGATCATTACCTGTTTCGCTTATTAACGCAACATTATTTCCTGCTCTGGCAAGCGAAACGGCCACGTTAAGCATGGCTCCGCCCGGACGTGCAACGGTTTTGCCTTTCGGGTCAATTATAACATCCAGTAACGTTTCACCGAGGGTATAAATCATAATGCTTTTAATTTCAAACAAAGATAAGATTATTGGGGCGTTTATACATAAAAAAACCTTCCGGCTTTCCAAAGTGTAAGCCGGAAGGTATATCAATATCCGTTTGATAATACCGTAATTACTGAACCCTCATAACCGAGCCGGAAATGTTTACCGTCTGTTCGTTGTAATATCCTTTTGCTTCAACCGTAAATGTTGCAACAAAGTGTGTTGCATCCGCTTGCGTAACAGTTACGGTGCCCGACTGTGATTTATAGTATTCGCTTTCGTCGCCATGCAAAATCAATTCCACATATCCCGGATTATCACTTCCGCAATTATAGGTGTTTGGCCCGGAATAGGGACTTACGGAAACGTCGCAAGAATACGTTACACCGTCAATGGTCACATTGGCACTGAAATTAAGAAGTTCGTTGGCTTCGTCAAATGTGTATTGAGGGTTGGAATCGAAGCAGAAGCTCTGATTGATATATCCCGAAGCTGTTGCCTGAATGTAACCTGTACAATTGTCATCCGGAGGATTGTCTTCTTTGTTACAGGTTGTTCCCATTAATGTAACGAGGCCCAAAAGCAGACCAAATGCGAAAATAATTCTTTTTGTGCTAAACATGATTTAACTTTTTTAATTAATAAATTGATTTGTTTAATTTAAACTTATTGTTTGATAATTTCATTTTTCTTAAAGCCCCGAAAGATAGCAAAATTAAATAAACAGGAATCATTCATTTCAATCAATGCATTTTAAATTTTTTTATAACAGGCTTTTTGTCGCTTCCGAAAATATTTATCTCAATCTCATAAGTTCCTTTTGGCCACCCTCTTTCGGGTTTCAGCAGGCCGGACTGGAAATATACGGGACTCTTCTCTTCATATGAGGAGACAGTTGATGTTTTTATTCTGATCTTTTTTATGCTATAATACCAAATAAACTCTATTATAGTATTTTCAGGTGCATTTTCCAGTTGGCAGGAAACGAAAATTTCAGGAGTAGAAATGTCAAACACCACGTTGTTATTTGTGCATTGATTATTGTTCAGCCTGTTGCATATTTTTACATTTGTAATTTGAGTATGATTGTGGTATGCTCCACGGCATGATGTTAATAATAGAAGGAAAGTGCAAAATGAAACAAATAAGCCGATACTTCCTGTGTTTAAACGGTTATATGGTAAAATGTATGGCATTCATTTTTTATTATAATGATATTGCAAATATATCAGCATCGGTTGTTTGTTTCTAATAAAATGGCTATCCGTAAGGGTTAGATGATTATGTGCAGGTAAATCGGTGATATTTGCATATGGAAACAAAAAGCTATTTTTGACAAAAAAAATAAAACGATGAGAAACATTGTATTTGCCACCAACAATACGCATAAATTGAGAGAAATAAGGCAGTTGCTGGGTCAGGTGGTTAAAATTGTATCTTTAAAAGAGATTGGTTTTGATGAAGAGATACCCGAAACCGGCCATACTTTGAAGGAAAACGCGCTTCAAAAAGCACAATATATTCATGATAAGTATGGGATTGACTGTTTTGCCGATGATACGGGCCTGGAGACAGATGCACTTAACGGTGCACCGGGAGTATATTCGGCGCGATATGCGGGCGAGGGATGTACTTATGAGGATAATGTAAACAAATTATTGCTTGAGATGAGAGATGCACAAGTTCGCACCGCCCGTTTCAGAACCGTTATCGCTCTAATCCTTGACGGAAAGACGTGGTTTTTCGAGGGCTCTGTGGAAGGGGAAATCATTAAAGAACCAAAGGGTGTAAAAGGATTCGGTTATGATCCTGTTTTTCAACCTGCCGGATACAGCCTGACTTTTGCCGGGATGCCGCCCGAACTCAAGAATAGCATCAGTCACAGAGGAAAGGCAGTGGAAAAACTTACGCGCTTTTTAAAGGATTATTTTTGAAAATATTCTTTCTTTTCACCTCTTTCAGTGCTTCCAAAATATTTCCGTACCTTTCCGCCTGAAAAATTAATCCTGTCGTTTATGCGCAAGACCAAACGGGAAGTTACACTTTTTGAGTCGCTTGTACCCATTGTGTTGTTGATAATTTTGTTGTCACTCAATGTGGTTTTGTTTGACGATACCCTCGAAGGGGCCAATCAGGTGGTGCTGATGACGGCAGCTGCCCTTGCCGGAATTATCGGTTTCCGAATCGGGTTTACATGGTCAGATATGCGTGCGCAAATAGTAAAGACCATCGGAAGCGCCATGCCGGCAATTCTTATTTTGCTGCTTATCGGTGCCCTTTCCGGAACCTGGCTTATCAGCGGTGTGGTTCCTGCGCTTATCTATTACGGACTTGATATTTTGCATCCCAAAATTTTTCTGTTTGCTGCAGTGGTTATCGCCGGTATTGTGTCGCTGGCTACGGGTAGTTCGTGGTCAACCATTGCAACCATCGGTGTGGCACTGCTCGGAATAGGTGATGCCATGGGTTTCGACAAAGCCGTTGTTGCGGGTGCAATTATTTCGGGAGCTTATTTCGGTGATAAAATGTCGCCGCTGTCCGATACCACCAATCTTGCTCCGGCTGTTGCGGGAACCGACCTGTTTACCCATATCAAATACATGACATACACCACAACTCCGTCCATGACCATAACACTTATTATTTTTCTGATAATGGGTTTTTCTGCAACGCCGGCAGATACTGCTGTCCGGATTTCAGAGGTTCAGTCCGCCATTTCCGGTACATTTAATATAAACATCTGGCTTTTTCTTGTGCCGGTGATACTGTTTGTTGTTATTATTAAAAAGATGCCGCCTTTGCCTGCTTTAAGTGTGGGGGTTTTACTGGGGGCTGTTGCAGCAGTTGTTTTTCAACCGCAGATTATTACTTCAGTTTCGGGAGTTAACGGTAATTATGCAAAAGCATCTTATGTGGGTGTGATGCATGCCATTTACGGCAGTACCTCCATTAAAACACCCAACCCTTCGATGAACGACCTTTTTTCCACCGGTGGAATGGGAGGGATGTTGCAAACCATCTGGCTCATTCTGTCGGCTATGGTTTTTGGAGGGATAATGGAGGCTACCGGTATGCTAAGGAAGATTACCCTCTCCATTTTAAAATTGGTAAAAAAAGATGCCTCTTTGATTACATCAACGGCAATTTCATCTGTTTTCTTTAACATAACAGCATCCGATCAATACATATCCATTGTTGTGCCCGGCGAAATGTATAAGGAGGCGTTTGAAGACAGGGGGTTAAAACCCGAAGTACTCAGCCGTACCCTCGAAGATGCCGGGACGGTAACTTCGGTACTGGTCCCGTGGAATACGGGAGGAGCAACGCAGGCAAGGGTTTTGGGAGTTCCCACGCTTTCTTACCTGCCCTATGCGTTTTTTAATATCATCAGTCCGTTAATGACTGTCTTTTTTGCTTATATGAATATTAAAATAAGACGTTTTAAAAAGAAATAACATGGCTAAAACATTAAAAGAGAGAAAACAGATTCTTATTTTTAATGCAGTTTTATTTGTATTAAATTTTATTTATGTCTTTTTCCTTGGAATATTTCCTTTTGGTAAGATTTTGTCTTTGCTTTACGGAATTGTAATTACTATTTTGTTTGTACTGATTGTTTATGCTACAAGGGCGAAGAACAAGTTAACCATTACCTTTGTTACATTAACCATTATTGCTTTGTGGCTGTCGCAACTGTTAGATAAAAAAGTGATTAATGATATTTCGGGATTGATTACCATTTTGTTTTTCCTGGTGGCCATAATTCGGTTAATTGTCAGAATATCAAAAAGTCCTGAGGTGGGAGGGTTGGAGTTTTTCGAGGCGGTGAATATCTATTTCCTGTTGGGAATTATCGGTTCGGTCCTGTTCAGGCTTGTTTATGCAATTGACGGTAGCTCGTTTGCTGTAAACCAACCGGGTGAAATGCATCAATCCGACTTTATCTATTATAGTTTTGTTACACTTACAACTTTGGGTTACGGAGATATATCGCCGGTGAATCCGTTGGCAAGAAGTATTGCTATTTTGATAAGTGTGTCGGGACAGTTATATCTTACCATGATTATTGCTTTACTGGTAGGAAAATATTTGAGTGCTAAGTCAAAGTAAAACAGTAAACCGATGGATGATATTCTGAAAAAATATTTTCCAAGGCTGACTGCACGGCAACAGGAACAGTTTGTCCGTCTCAAAGCCTTATATTCTTATTGGAATGCCCGTATTAATGTGATATCGAGGAAAGATATGGATAATTTCTATGAACGCCATGTATTGCACTCCTTGTCAATAGGAAAAGTAATCTCTTTTAAATCTTATACGGAAATAATGGATGCAGGTACGGGAGGAGGTTTTCCCGGTATTCCGCTGGCAATTCTTTTTCCTGAAGCGAAATTTTATCTTGTTGATTCCATAGGAAAAAAAATTAAGGTTGTAAAAGAGGTTGTAAAAGAGCTGCATTTGGAAAACGTGGAGGT
>JALVZH010000360.1 GCA_027022105.1 Bacteroidales bacterium
GCCCACCGACCAGCTTTCGTAAAAACGGTCGAGCAATTTCTGCGAGCGCTCTTTAGAGGTTTCCGATTTTGTATTCAGCAAAAAACCCGATAGTTGTGAGAAGAATTTCTCCGAATCGGTTGAAAGCGAATCGAGGGTTTGGTTTTGTCCGTAAACCCCGTTTGCAAAAAGCAAAAAGATTAAAACAGCAATGTATCCGGATATCTTCCCCATGAATCGTTTTCGTTCGTTTTTTATTTAAAACGTTATTTTACACTATTATTGCTTAACAAAACGGGCGGCAACCCAATTGTTTTTCTCTTTATGGTTTTTATATTCCAGTCCCAAAGTTTTTGCTTTGGATTTAATATCTTCAAGATCGCTTTCGTAAAAACCGCTAAAAAAAATAACACCTTTATCTTTAAGACATTGGAAATAAGCCAGCATATCTTTTAAAAGAATATTTTTATTGATATTGGCCAGAATAATATCGTAAGGTTCTTTATCTTTCAGTAAGTCCGCATTGCCGAGTGCGGGAACCACATTGGTAATTCCGTTAAGCTCCAGATTTTCCTTCGCATTGGTATAAGCCCACTCGTCGTTGTCAATGGCATCTGCATAGGCGGCCCCTTTCATGGATGCAAAGATGGCCAACACAGCCGTTCCGCTGCCCATATCAAGCAACCGTTTTCCGGATACCGGTTCATCCAGCAAAAAAGCGAGCATCAATTCGGTGGTTTCGTGGTGGGCCGTACCAAACGACATTTTGGGTTTAATCAGGATGTTATACGGAATATCCTCACGCTTTTGGTGAAATGGTGCGTAAATGTAAATGCGGTCTTTTATCAAAACAGGCGGATAGTTGCTTTCCCAAACCGCATTCCAGTTCCGGTCTTTTATAAGTTCCGCTTTCATGGAACCGGCAAGATGATGTTCGGCAACAAAAGGAATAGTCCTGAGCGCTTCTTCCGAGAAATCTTGTGCCGGTATGTAAGCCGAAACGGTTTTGTCGTCTTCTTCAAAGCCCTCGTACCCGATTTCAGCCAGAAGGGCGATAAAAATTTCGTTTTCCGTTTCGGAAGCCGTTTTGGGAAAGCTTACTTTATAATAATCCATCCTGATAGCGGTTGTCCGTTAAAAACTCATTGTAATCTTCAGAAACTCATCCTTTTTGAGGGAAGCACCTCCTATAAGACCGCCGTCCACATCGGGGTTGGCAAACAACTCTTTGGCATTGGAAGCATTACAACTGCCCCCGTACAATATGGAAGTCTCCCTGGCTGCTTCTTCTCCATATTTTCCGGCAATCAACTTGCGGATAAAAGCGTGCATCTCCTGCGCCTGTGCCGGCGTGGCGGTTTTGCCGGTACCAATGGCCCAAACCGGTTCGTATGCAATTACAATATTTGAAAATTCTTCAGAGGTCAGATGAAAAAGGCTCTCTTCTATTTGCTGCTTTACCACATCGAACTGTCTGTTTTGCTCGCGCTCTTCGAGCACCTCACCGCAACAGAAGATGGGGTGAATGGAATAATCGAGCAACCGGTCTATTTTCCTGGCTATTTGTCCGTTGGTTTCACGGAAGTATCTTCTGCGCTCCGAATGGCCCACAATGCAGTATTCCAGTTCGATGGAAGCCAGCATCATGGCAGAAATCTCGCCGGTATAGGCTCCCTTTTCGTACTCGCTTACATTTTGGGCTCCCGCCCTCAGCCTGCTTACATCGGCATAATCAGAGGCTATTTCGAGGTAGGGTGCGGGCGGACAAACCACCACCTCGCATTTCAGGTTCTCTTCGTCCAGACCGTTGGCTATTTCATCAATCAAATCTTCGGCTTCCTGAAAAGTAAGATTCATTTTCCAGTTGCCGGCAACAATGTTTTTTCTCATAATTTTAATCTTATTTGCCGCAAATGTACGTGAATTTTTTATGGTATTGAAAGGGTTAAAATAGGAAAGAAAAAAATTGGGGAAAATGAAAAAAGGTGTATTTTTGCCGCCCGTAACCGGAGAGTTGGCAGAGTGGTCGAATGCGGCGGTCTTGAAAACCGTTGACCTTCACGGGTCCGGGGGTTCGAATCCCTCACTCTCCGCAAAGCAAAAACCCGGATGACAGCATTGTCCGGGTTTTTTGTTTTCGAAAGGCGTCAAAAGTTTTGCTTTTGTATGGCTTGAGAAAACAAAAAATCCAGGTGTGCAAAGCGAACAGGGTTTTTGCTTTGAACTCCCCCTAACGGGATCAACGAAGTTAATCCCTCACTCTCCGCAAAGTAAAAACCCTGATGGCAGTAGTATCGGGGATTTTTGTTTTGAACTTTCCTCTAACAGAATATATTGAAAGCCGGGGCAGTGGTATTGCCAGGGTAAAAAAAATATGTGCCGATAAAAATATCGGGTTTTCAATAGAAGAAACGGGTGACTTTGTCAGGGTTGTTTTTAAGCGCCGGATAGCACCCGCAAGAAAGCACCCGCAAGAAACTACAGATACGCAACATGTTACACACAACAAAGAAGATGCACCCGCAAGAAAACACCCGCAAGAAAACACCCGCAAGAAAGAAATAGAGAAGAAAAAAATCATTGAATTTGTTAAAGTAAACGGGAAAATCAGGAGGAGTGAAACAATGGAACTGCTTAACTGTGGTGATTATAAAGCAAAACAATTATTGAACGAACTGATTAAAACCGATTTAGAAAGAGTGGAAAAAGGAAAATACACCTATTATACTTTAAAAAAATGAGCAAAAAAGGATTAGACCTCTTTATTGACGAATATCCGCAAAGAAAACAGGGGCATTACAAAAGCGTTAATTAGTGCACCGTAACCAACCAATGTTCCTTGTTCAGGAGTTGTCCGGTTATGAAAAACCGTTATTTTTCATGAAAAACCATTAAAAAAACCCTCTTTTATGAAAAACTATTATTTTTTACCCGTCTGAGTCGGGTTCCCACCCGCAAACCGGTTTTCAACCGCCGGTTTAATCCGGCAACACCCGAAGCACCTCCTTCAGCTTCATCGTGCCAAGGAATTTAGGGTTGTTTTCGTGGGTGTTTTCCGCCATTTCGTGTTTCCAGGTTGTGGAACAGGGCACATGGATTCCGTAGGCCCCGAGTTCGAGTACGGGGATGACATCCGATTTCAAAGAGTTCCCAATCATCAGAAAATTCTCCGGGGCAATTTCCAGGTGGTTCAGCAGTTTTTGGTAATCCTCCGGTTTTTTATCGCTCATTATTTCGATGTGGTGAAAGCAGGATTCCAGTCCCGACCTTCTGAGTTTTCGCTCCTGGTCGAGCAAGTCGCCTTTGGTTACCATAATAAGCCTGTATTTTTGTTTCAGGCTGTTCAACACCTCCTCTACATTGTCGAGCAACACAACCGGTTTGGTCAGCAGCCCTTTCCCCATCTCAATTATTTTTAAAACAACCTCATTGGGCAGGTTTCCGCCGGTAAGTTCTACGGCTGCCTCTATCATTGAAAGGGTAAATCCTTTGGCACCGTATCCGTACAGCGGCAAATTACCAATCTCCTTTTTAAAAAGCGCTTTTTCCGCCTCCTCGCGGGAAACCCGGGATTCAATCAGCCGGTAGAGGTCGCTCTCCATTTGGCGGTAATAAACCTCATTTACCCACAGCGTATCATCCGCATCAAACCCGATTACCTTAATATTCATCCGCATCAGTTTTTATGGCTGCTTTTGAAAAGCAATTCCTTTTCGGCTTTGGTGAGGCTCGAATATCCCGATTTGGAAATTTTATCCAGTATTTTATCAATCTCCTCCTGAGTGGCGGCCCGCCGTTTGTTGTATTCGTCGTCGCTCAGAGGTCTTCCGTTTTCGGGGCGTGAAGTATTGAATTTCCGGTATTTACCTGTCCTGAAAACATCAAAATCGGGAAGCTTTATTTTGTATAAGAAGCCGTAAAAATCATTTCCTCCCCTTAACGAAAGGGCATAAACAAATCCCCACAATGCTCCCCCGAGATGGGCAATATGGCCTCCCGGATTTCCCGATTGGATACTGAGCACATCAAGCAAAACAAAAACAATGGCAAGGTATTTCATTTTTACCCTCCCGAATAAAAAGAGGTGTACCATGTAATCGGGAACATAGGTGGCAATGGCAACAATAACAGCCAACACCGACGCCGAGGCTCCCAACGCAACAGCAATCTGTTTTACATTTTCGAAAGCCGGAAAAACATTAAAAGCGGCCACAAAAAAGAGCGCCCCGGTCAAACCGCCCATTATGTATGTCCACAACAACTTTTTTTCGCTGAGGTATTCAAGAAACAGTATCCCGCCGAAATAGAGCATAATCATATTGAACAACCAGTGCAGAAATCCCTCGTGAAGGAACATATAGGTAAAAACAGTCCACGGTTTGTAAAGCAACTCATGAAGGTCGGAAGGCAGAGCCAGCAAGCTCCCCAATGGCGTTAAGCCCGTAACGGTTTGTACTTGAAAAAGCCAACTGAATATACCCACAAAGGTAACGAGCAGAAAAACCGCCGTATTGATCAGTATAAGTCGCGACAAAACATTTCTGTCGAAAAACAGATGTTTTAAAAAGTCTCCCGTATTTCTTTGCGGTTGTTGATAATATCCATACATAACTTTCAGACTTTTTTAATACAGCTTACCCTTTTTCTTCCAATAAACTATCATAAAATAACCGAAAATCATTCCGCCGAGGTGTGCAAAATGAGCCACATTGTCGCCGGGACGGTTCATTACTCCCGAAATAAGTTCCAAAGCGCCGTATCCCAAAACAAACCACTTGGCTTTGATGGGAATGGCAAAATAGAGGTATATCAACGTATCGGGAAACATCATTCCGAACGCAAGCAAAATACCGAATACGGCTCCCGAAGCACCGACCACTACCTGCTGGTTCAAAAGATAATTTTTATACTCTGACAAAAAATTAATCATTTCCTGTACGGCAGCATGGTTTTGTGGATCGTATTGCAGCGTGGTAACGGCCTGCTCAAACTGCTTAAAGTGCCCCCAAATGGCTCCCGAATATTGCGAAACCTCAAACTTGTGATAATTATTAAAAGAGAACAGGTTTTGCAGTGTGGGATTGGCGATTACATGATCCAATCCGTTAATAACCGGTGCTATCTCAAAATGAATCCAAATGATGTAGGTAAGTCCCGCTCCGATTCCGGTAACAAGATAAAATGCCAGAAACCGCCGGCCTCCCCAAACATTCTCCAAAACATTTCCGAACATCCACAGGGCAAACATATTGAAGAGTATATGTTCAAACCCGCCGTGCATAAACATGTAAGTTACCAACTGATGAACCTTAAAATCGGGTGCTCCCGGGTAGTGCAGGCCGAAAATCCGCACCAGGTCAATACCATAGTTGGCCATGGCCAGCGTAGCGAGAAAAAACAACGTATTAATAATCAGCAGGTTTTTTACCACCGGCGGCAGTACCCTGAACCCCCTCGGACTGTATTGTTGCATATCTTTTATTCAGTTATTTTTAAATTAATAAAATCCGGCTAAGCGGAATAAAGAATAGGTGAATGTCTTTTCTCATTAACCCACCTCTAACCCCTCCAAGGAGGGGAATTTTGTTTTCCAATATAATTTCTTCTCATTTTGAACATCTTAATTCCATTTGACAGTTATGTTTTGGTTAACGGTAACAATCTCCCCTTCCGCCTTAGGCGGAGGATTAAGGGGTGGGGTTTCTAAGTATTTTATTTCCAACACCTTTTAGTATATCTTTTTATGTTTATTAAACATTGTTTTAACCCACCTCTTTACTCCGCTTTAAGCGGAAAAGGAAATCTGTTTTCCAATATTTTATTTTCAATGTCGTCACGTTAACCATATACAACTTCAATTTTAAACACATTCAATTTATATAAATCGGTTGCTTTACTTCAAAAACTCTTCCAAAAGGTGAATATCCGCTATTCCCACTATTTTTTTACCGTCGGGTGCCGTTTCGGGCACTTTGCAGGCAAAGAGTTTGTCAAACAATTCGGCCATTTCGGGCTCTGTCAGCGTTTTTCCGGGTTTTACTGCCATTTGGGCAGCAAGCAGGCGTGCCAAACGGGTCTGGCGGTCGGTTGCCGGTTTGTCCGACTCTCTTTTTTCATTTTCAACAATAGATTCCAGCGTACCCGCAATAAGATTCTCTTTCAGTTCACCCGGAATCCCTTTTACCTCCGTAAAATCGTCTTTTATTTCGATGGTAAATCCAAGATTCAGCAGTTCCTCTTTCATATCTGCCAGCAAAGTACGGTCGGCCGGCGAAAGATGAACTTTTTTTGGAAACAGAAGTTGCTGCGACGGATGCCTTTTATCTTTTAACTGTTCTAAATATTTCTCGAACAGAATCCTTTCGTGGGCTTTTTGCTGGTCGATAATCATCAATCCCGAACGCACATTGGTAAGAATAAACCTTTTGTGCACCTGAAAAAACCGTCCCGGTTCCTGCATGGGTTTTTCCTCCGGTTGTCCCGAAAACATCTCCTGCTGACTTACCGGTTTTTCCTCAATTCCGTCAACCTTACTTTCGAAATGTCTGTACAGGTTTTCCCAGTTTTTATCACCCGTTGTTTTGGGTTTAAATCCCGCGGACGGACCACCCTGCGGGATACTTTTTTTCGTATCAAAAGGATTGTAATCGGGATTAACGTGGATTTCAGGCGGCCGCACCTCCCCTTCCGGTCGCGAATGAAACGCCGTTGTCAATGCCGGATCTTCATCAAAATTAAGCGTGGGGGTCAGATTGAACTTGCCAACAGACTCGCGCACCGCCGCATTCACCATGGAATAAACATATCTGGCATCTTTAAAGTTAATCTCCGTTTTTGTGGGATGAATATTTACATCAATATCGGCAGGATCAATGGTGATGTGCAGAAAATAGGACGGGTAGGCATCGGTGGGAAGCAACTCGCTAAAAGCTTTGGTAACGGCATGATTGAGGTAAGCATTTTTTATAAACCGGTTGTTTACAAAGAAATACTGCTCGCCCCGGGTTTTTTTGGAAAATTCGGCTTTCAATATAAAACCCGAAATGGAAAGCAGGTTGGTTTTCTGTTCCACAGGCAACAGCCGCTCCTGATACACCTTCCCGAAAAGGTCGATAATCCGCTTTTTAAAACTTCCTTTCTGCAGTTTATACACCGGTTTGTCGTTATGTATCATTTCGAAGGCAATACCGGGATTTATCAATGCAACCCTGATAAATTCATCAATAATATGCCGTGTTTCGGTGGTGTTCGATTTCAGAAAATTCCTGCGGGCCGGAACATTGAAAAAGAGGTTCTTTACCGATATGGATGTCCCCGGCTTGCATTGACAGGGTTCCTGACTTATTAATTTGGAACCTTCGATTTTCAGGCAACTGCCCAACTCCTCCTCTTTGGGCCGCGTTTTCATCTCCACCTGTGCAATGGCGGCAATGGACGCCAGCGCTTCGCCCCTGAAACCCAAAGTACGTATGGCAAACAGGTCGTTGGCGTTGTTTATTTTTGAGGTGGCATGGCGTTCAAAACTCATGCGGGCATCCATGGGGGTCATGCCGCAGCCGTTATCATTTACCTGAATCAGCGTTTTTCCGGCATCCTTTATTACAAGGCTGATATCGTCGGCGCCGGCATCCACGGCATTTTCCAGCAACTCTTTAACCGCCGAAGCGGGACGTTGAACCACCTCCCCCGCGGCTATCTGGTTGGCAACCGCATCAGGTAATAATTTAATAATATCCGGCATCCTGCAACTTATTTATTTACAACACCAAACAAGGCAAGCATCTTCTCAACAAAATCGGTAAAAATTATCAGATAAATACTGCCCCCGATGAATATGGCATAAAAAGAGTAGAGCAATACTTTGGTAACCAAACGGTTGTCGGGCGACAATTCATCCTTCCGCCAGCGTTTTGCCATTTGCAAACGTAACTCTTCGTGGTGCGACAATTTAGAATGCAGTCCCTTTTCAGCTTTCTTACGTTCCCACTCCTCTTTTTTGGGATCGTAATAGCGCGGTTTATAAGAAAACGATTTGGGTTTCGGTGTCCTGAAAATTACAAAACGCATAACTACTCTTTTTTTGCAAATTTACAGCGAAAAGATGTACCTTTGAAATCTTTTAGCAATTGTAAAACTTAAAATAATGAAAATGAAACGGATTACATTGATTTTGGCAGTTGTTTTTATGATGCCTGCAATGCAGATGTCGGGACAAAACAGAGACAAAGCCAAGTTTAAAGAGTACAAACCCGGTTATTATCAGAATTTTATTCTGAAAGACGTAAATGCCGTACGTGAAAAACAAAAACCTCAAAAAAAATCAAAGCATTTTGAAATGGACCAGTCGGGGCTGGATTTGCCCAACAAAGTGGCACTTTACAAAGACCACACCTACTGGCATTTTCCTACCACGTCGCAGGGCAACACCGGAACCTGCTGGTGCTTTTCCACCACCTCATTTTTTGAATCGGAAGAGTACCGTCTGCACGGGAAAAAGGTAAAACTTTCGGAAATGTTTACCGTTTATTGGGAATATGTTGAAAAAGCCAAAGGGTATGTGGCATCGCGGGGCACTTCTGTTTTCGACGAAGGTTCCGAAGCCAATGCCGTTACCCGCATAATGAGGGAATACGGCGCCATGCCCCGGTCGGTTTACGACGGTTTTAAAGACGACCGCAAGTTTTATTCCCACGCCGATATGGCCAAAGAGATGAAAACCTACCTGAAAAGCGTAAAAGCAGCTAATGCCTGGAATGAGGATGAGGTGACGGCCACCATCAAATCCATTTTGAACCACTATATGGGCGAACCTCCGGCAAGCTTTGAATACGAAGGCAAAAAATATACCCCCAAATCATTCCTTAAAGATTACCTCAAACTGAATCCCGATGATTATGTTGATGTTTTGTCGTACATGCAGCAGCCGTTTTGGAAACAGGTGGAATATGAAGTGCCCGATAACTGGTGGCACAGCAAAGATTATTACAACGTACCGTTAAAAGATTTTATGGACATCCTGAATCATGCCATCGAGAGCGGATACACCATGGCCATCGGCGGCGATGTTTCGGAAGCGGGATTTTCGCGCGAGACCAACGTGGCCCTTATTCCCGACTTCGATATACCTTCGGCTTACATCAACGATGAAGCCCGTCAGTTCAGATTTTCCAACCACACCACCACCGACGACCACGGAATGCACATGGTGGGTTACATGAAAGACAAAGAGGGCAAAATGTGGTACCTGATAAAAGATTCCAGTTCGGGTTCCAGAAACATTGACCCCAAAAGTCCTGAGTTCGGCTACTATTTCTTCTCGGAAGACTATGTAAAGCTGAAAATGATGGACTTTATGGTACATAAAGACATGCTGAAGAAATACCTGAAGAAATTTAAATAGCTGTATTTCATAACATGCTCTTTAAGATGTAACAGGGAACCGTTTTTTTCCATGCATAACCTTTCAAGTCGTTGCAAATCTGTGACGACTTGAAAGGTTACATTGATGCATGTGGTACAAGGATTGATAACAACTTAATGCACAAGCACCCCGTTAACGTCACAAACCTATCGCCAATCCCAAATGCAATCACCACCTTTTTCCTTTACATCTTCACCTTTTCTCCTCTACACTATTTCTCCTCTTCACTACTCCTTACTAATTACTACTTACTCTTTCACTCTCTTTCTCTCTCTTTTTCCATATCTTTGCTTTTTTAAATAAGGGGAACAATAATACTGCAAAGCAGGTGTTTGCCTGTTTGAGAATGAACGAATTAACAGTCAACCTCGCAATTGATGAAAGACAACGGCAGTAAACCGGGAAAGAGGATTAAGCGTGTGGTGTTATACACATTGCTAACGCTGTTATTCCTACCCATTGCCGTGACACTCATTATGCAAATCCCTCCGGTACAAACCCGGGCCACACATATGTTTTTACAATGGGTCAGCAAAAAAACCGATTATCCCGTTACGGTTGAAAAACTCTCATTTAGTTTTTTTTCGGGAATACAATTGGAGAATATTCTGCTCTCCACTCCGCAAAAGGATACAATTCTTGCTGCCGGAACCATTTCGGTTTCACCCTCGTTTTCAAAACTTCTTGCAAAAAAAATTGAACTCAAAAATGTTGACATTACCAATGCCGATTTCCGGCTGATTTGGCAAAAGGGCAGGGATAATTATGATTTTATGAATTTCATTAACTCTTTTAACAGCGACGATACGGTTAGCCCGGGGAAATCGAAACCGTTTCGGATGAGCATAAAGAAATTGAATATTCAGAATATCCGTTTCAGTTTTGTAGTGGAAGGCGAAAAACCCATGGAGGATGCACTTTTCAACCCGTCCGACATCAGGATTGACGGAGGTGTAATTAAAGCACATAATTTTATAATGGTTGACGACTCCCTCCATTTTAACCTCGATTTATTGCGGGGAAAAGAGAAAAGCGGCCTGACTATCAATAAAATGGCAGGAACAGTAACCATATCGCCCCATGAACTCTCTTTTACACAAACCTCTTTGGCCACAAAGTCATCCAACCTGAAATTTGATTATGCCATGCATACCCGGTCGTGGGAGGATTACAGCTATTTTTACGATTCGGTAACACTATACGCTGCTGTGAGGCCTTCAATACTGGAAGTATCGGATATCGGGTATTTTTCCACCGGATTGTTGCCCATGAAAGAGAAAATTATCGTTGCCGGACGGCTTTCGGGGCCGCTTTCTCATATGCAAACAGACAGTCTGAATCTTAAATTCGGAAAAAAAACAGCACTTCAGGTCAGGGGTGAGGTGACAGGGTTACCCGACTTTTACACATCACAAATGAATGTTGACATTCAGAATCTTACTACAAGTTCGAACGATTTAAGAGATATAATTCTACCTTCCGGAAAGATAAAGGGATTGGATTTTATCCCTGACAACCAACCCATTTCATTAACAGGTAGTTTCAAAGGAACTTATAATGATTTCGTCACCGGTTTAAGACTAAAACACAAGTCGAACAATCTGGAGCTAAATCTGGAAATGATTCGGGCAAACGAAGATTCCAGATTGACCGGTACGGTAAAAAGCAGCTCGCTAAATCCGGGTTATTATTTGAAAATGCCCGAAACTCTTGGAAAAACCATTTTCAGCCTGAATATTGACGCCCTGTTTAAAAACGATTTTAATGATGTTGTTTTTAATATCAAAGGCTCTGTTCCTATGGCCCGGATACTGGAAACAGACCTGAACAATATCAAACTTGAAAGCCGTTATAATGGAGATACGCTGACAACGGACTTTTCCATCGGCGACAAAGCCCTGCTTGCCGTTGCAAACGGATTTATCATTTTCGACTCCGTTCCGGCATTGAATTACACCATTCATTTAAAGAAAGCTGATTTCAGACAACTTAACCTGACAAGTGAAAGAAATACACGGCTTTCTTCCGACATAAATATTGTTTTACACAACTTCGACCCGGACCGGATGACCGGATTTTTGGATATGACCAACACAAAATTGTCGTTTGGCGATGAATGGTACCGGTTGAAAGAGATTTCGTTAAACAAGTCAATTGCCGGTAACGGAGAGCATTCTTTGGTTTTGCATTCCGATTTTGTTGATATGGATTTAACGGGTCAATATACATTGTCAACACTTCCGGTTTATTTAAACCAGTGGTACAAACACTATTTTGAAACCGATTTGCCCGAACAAACCCGTCCCGACGGTTACGCATCGCTTCATCTTTTACTGAAAGACCCCTCTATTATCAACGAACAGTTTGTCAGCGGGTTGGAGATAGCTCCGGAAACAGAGTTGAATGCCACGCTTGAATTTAGCAACAATAAACTGTCGGCCAACGCTCAGAGCAAACAGATAATTTTTGCCGGAACCGATTTTAAAGATTTAACATTTAATGCAACACCTGTCTCTTCGGGTATTAATACTGAATTAACTTCACAAACGGTAATTATTAAGGACAGCACTTCCGAAGATACCACTGTTTTCGGTTTGGATAATTTCCGTATTACCGCCGGCATTTATCCCGATTCGCTCCGTTATTATATCGGCTGGAAAAATAATGATTCGGTCAGGAAAAATTATGCCGACATAGAAGGAATCCTTACAGGCAACGAGTTTCGCCGCCGCATGGCTATCCGTAAAAGTGAAGTTTATGTAAACGATACGCTCTGGACCATTAGTCCCGACAATTATATTGTTACCGACAGTACCGGAACAACAATTCATAAACTAAATATTTACCGGGGCTATTCGGCCATAGCAATTTCAGGCAAAATACCCCGTAATGAAAAAGATACGTTAACGGTTGTATTCAAACAATGGGATTTGTCGAATTTCGATCCGGTGTATAGAATCCGGAACTTTGATCTTGACGGAATTGTTGACGGCGATTTCAGCTACAATTCAGGAAAACACAGGTTTTGGTTTGTTTCCGACTTAAAAATAAAAGATTTGACTTTAAACAAGGTCCTTCTTGGTGATGCACGCATATTAAACACCTGGGATAATGTAAATAATTCGGTTTTCTTTAAATCGCAAATAGTCAGAAAGGGCAATTCGGGCGTCGGTAAAGTCTTTACCCTCGATGGATTTTTATTCCCTTTTTCAGAGTATCATAATTTTGATTTAAAAGCCTCGTTTAACAGGATAAAAATCAAAGCCTTTGAACCGTTTATCAGCGAATATGTTACCGAACTGGAAGGAAAAACCGAAGGTAATATTACACTGGAAGGTACTTTCGGGGAACCCGTGTTGAGAGGAGAAATGGGGTTTAACAGAACCGCTTTGAGAATTAACTACCTGAATACCAAATACAGTTTTACCAACCGCATTGTTTTTGATAAAAACCGTATTGATTTCGGCAAATTGATTCTTTACGATACACTGGGAAATCATGCTACCCTCACAGGAGGTTTGATACACGATTATTTTAAAGATTTCCGTTTCGACCTTACCGTGCATACCGACAAATTTCTCTTTTTCGATACCGACCGGAACCAAAATGACATGTACTACGGACAAGCCATTGCTTCCGGTGAAATTTACATCAAGGGTACTCCCGATGATATTTCAATGAGCATTAAGGCAAAATCGGCTGATGGAACCAGTGTTACGATTCCGCTGGATTATACTACCGAAATACTGGATAAAGATTACATTGTTTTTGTACCACCGGAAAAAGACAGCCTGGAATCCGATACCATGACCATGAAAAGGGTAACAAACAAAGATTCACGGTACGATATTACACTGGATATGCAGGTTCAGCCCAATGCCGATGTACGCATATTGCTCCCGTACGAAATGGGCGATATAAAATCGAAAGGAAACGGAAACCTGCGGCTGCAAACAAATTCGGATGGCGATTTTTCGCTTGTGGGCGATTATGTTGTTAAATCGGGAGAATTTAATTTCAACATCCAAAACCTTATCAGCAAGCGGTTTATCCTGCTCGAGGGTGGAAAAATTTCCTGGAGCGGCGACCCATATACTGCCAACATGAACATCAGCGGACTTTATACCGTAAAAACAAATTTCAGCAGTCTCGGTATAGTTGTTGACTCGTCGGCTTCTTACAAAAACAGATTAAAAGTTTACTGTTATGTAAAACTAACAGGCTCCTTGGCCGAACCGGATATGCGTTTTGAGATTAAATTCCCCGACCTTGACCCCGACATGCAGCGGTTGGTTTATGCCCAACTCGACACTACCAATCAGGCCCTGGTAAACCAGCAGATGATTTCACTACTTGTTCTTGGTTCGTTTAGCTTTAGTAATGCTTCCAATGTTTCTCTCAGCTCCTCTTATTACAGCATTATTACCAACCAGTTGAGCGGATTACTTTCACAATTCAGCAAAGATGTGGATATCGGGATAAACTACAAGCCCGGCGATAACATTTCCCAGGAAGAATTTGAGGTGGCCCTGTCAACCCAGTTTTTTGATAACCGCCTGATTATTAATGGAAATTTCGGAATGACTTACGACAGAAGCAACAAATCGGCAAGCAATATTGTTGGTGATGTGGATGTGAATTTTAAACTGACACGCGACGGAAGATGGATTTTGAAAGCATTCAACCACTCCAATGTGAACAGTTGGTATTATTACAACAACTACGACAAAGTTTCGCCTTACACCCAGGGGGTCGGTATTGCCTATCAGAAAGATTTCAATTCACTCTCAGAATTGTTTGAAAATACAAGGAAAAGGAAAAACAAACGTAATTCGGATAAAAGAAATTTAAAATGAAACAGCAATTTTTATTTCTGACAGTAATTTTATCGTTACTTGCCTTGAGCCCTTTAAAGGCACAAATCACCATTGAATCGTCGGACATGCCTTCCGAAAATGACATTGTCCCCGTTTCCACAGGTTTAAATGTTGATTTCATTGATTTCACCGAAACCGGCGAAAACTTTATCTGGGATTTCAGCGCACTGATGCCGGTATCGCAAAAGGTGGATACGTTTATGAAAGTGATGGATACTCCTTTCTGGTTTTATTTTTTCTATTTTTCAAACCTTGCAAAACCGTCTCCTTTTGCCATACCTGTCCCAAATCTTCCTATTACGAATGTATATGAATATTACAATAAGAGTGGCTCAAAGTATGAATATACCGGCTACGGTTCCAATCTTTTCGGAATACCGTTCCCCGTTTTATACACTTCACCCGATATTGTGTACCGTTTTCCCATGCATTACGGCAACGAGGACTCGTGCACATCTGGTTTGAATGCCGGAATTGATAACATCGGATATATGCTGGTCGATCGTTTCCGCAAAAACATTGTTGACGGATGGGGAACACTTACCACCCCGTACGGTACATTTGACGTGCTTCGTATCAAATCGGAAGTATCGGAATACGACAGCATTTATGTTGATTCGTTAAACACAGGTATTCCTGTAAACAGAAACTATACGGAATATAAATGGCTGGCAAAAAACGGCAAAGAGCCATTGCTTACAATTTCATCCTCTTCTTTTGGCGTAGTGGTAACTTATGTTGATTCTTTGCATTTGGACCCCAACGGAATGAATAAAAAAGAATATACTCCCGTAAAACTTTACCCCAATCCGTCAAAAGGAAAAATTACAGTCTTTTTAAATGAAAATTTACATGCGCCTTTTAAATGGGAATTGAGAACCCTTTCGGGGAAAAAAGCCGGCGAAGGTGAAATCATCCGTCCGGTACGCTCTTTTGCTTTGGATTTTTCAGGCAAAAGCGGAACTTTTTTACTGATTTTCAAAGGAAAAAATTTCCGGATTGTTAAAAAAGTGATTATCAACAAGTAAAATGAAAAATTTCCTCGTATATAAATCTTCGGCAGGTTCGGGCAAAACTACAACACTGGTAAAAGAATACCTGAAACTTACCCTGAAAAACCCGTCGCTTTTCAGAAAGATACTGGCCATTACTTTTACCAACAAGGCTGCCAACGAGATGAAATCGAGGATAGTGGAAACACTGCAAAAGATTATAGCCAGGGAAACCGAAAAGGACAGTGTTGTAGCGGAAACCGTCAGACAGGCAGGGCTTTCTCCGCAGCAGGCCGTAAGCAAGGCAAAGGAGTTGCTTTTTAACATCGAACACCATTACGAGGAATTTTCGGTAAGCACCATCGACTCGTTTGTCCACAAAATCGTAAGGACTTTTGCCGCCGATCTCGGTTTGCCGCAAAATTTCGAGGTTATTATCGACAAGGATGATTTTGTACCTTTTATTGTGGAGGATATTTACAAAAAAGTAGGTCGTGACGCCGGCTTTACACGAATATTAACCGAATTTGTCCTGTCGAAAGTGGAAGACGAAAAAAGCCACAACATCAACGATACCCTTTCGGACTTTGTGGAAGAACTGCTGGAAGAGCACGGTTTTTTTGCCTCAACGGCTCTGGAAGAGACAGGAACCGCCGATTTTATTAAAATCACAAAAAACATATGGGAAAAGAAAACGGAGTTTAAAAAACTGATTGTCTCAAAAGCCCGTGAAGCATTTGCCGTCATTCAAAATGCCGGTTTGGGAGCAAACGATTTTAGCGGAAAAAGCAGAAACGGCGCCATATCTTTTTTTACAAAAGCACAGCGACTGAAGATTGAGGAGATTACTGCTGCGGGAATCACATCCACCATACAAAATGTGTTTTATAACGATACCGGCTGGTACACCAAAACAGCGCCCGGAGAGGTAGTTGCCAAAATCGAAAGCATCAAAGATGTTTTAAAAGATTATTTTAACAAAATAACGCAACTCGCACAGGAAAATCTATTTTACACACTGATATTCAACAACATTTATCAGGTAGCCCTGACCCATGAGATTCGCGAACTCATCCGTTTTTTTATAGAAAGGACGCAAAAGGTTCATATTTCGGAGTTTAACAAACATATAGCAAAAAAGATTGCCGGCGAGCCGGTACCCTTTATTTATGAGCGGTTGGGGGTGCGCTATTCCCATTTTATGATAGACGAATTTCAGGATACCTCCGTATTGCAATGGAACAATCTTTTACCTCTTGTGCACGAGTCGCTTTCGGGAGGTAATTTCAACATGGTGGCAGGCGATGCCAAACAGGCCATATACCGTTTCAGAGGTGGCGAAGTGGAACTGTTTACACATCTGCCGAAGTTGTACGGAATTGAAAAGAGTGTCGATCATCTGATAGCAGAAAAAATACTTACGGAGAACTACCGGGGAGAGCCTCTGGAATGGAATTTCCGCTCACGGAAAGATATCATCGGTTTTAACAACGATTTTTTTGAACAGGTAAAAAGCGGCCTGAGTGAAGATTTGCGCAAAATATATGAAGGTCACAAACAAAAGGTGCCTCCCAAAGCAGGTGATGACGGATTAATCTCTTTGCGACTGCTTTCCGCAGAATCGGCAGCGGAATACAGGGAGAAAACGGAACAGGAGATACTGGAAATAATAAAGGATTTAAACGATAGAGGATATCCATTCGGAGATATTGCCGTGTTGTCGAAAAAAAACAAGGACTCCTCTTCCATTGCTTCACTTCTGCTGCAAAACGGTATTCCCGTCGTCTCGGGCGAGTCCATAAAACTGTCGGCATCCATGCGCGTCAGGTTTTTGGCAAGCCTCTTGCGCTACCTTATCCGTCCCGGTGACGAAATAAACAATGCCGGACTGATTCATCTGTTTCTGGAATTGAAAAACAACGGCGCCGGGTTTAACCGGTTTCTGCTGCAAAAGAAAACACCCCGCGAAATAATGGAACTGTTCGGATACAGACTCCCCGACAGAAAAAGACCGTT
>JALVZH010000361.1 GCA_027022105.1 Bacteroidales bacterium
ACTTTGAAAAGGGTAATTCCATCGGGAAAAAGGGAATCGGAACGCTTTTTATAAAGGCCGCGGGTGTTTATTTCGGCAATAATTCCCTTTTGTTTAATCAGGCCGATTACTTTATCTATCAAATCCTGATACCACTTTTCATCTTCCCTGAAAAAACGGTTTTGGTTGTGCATCTTAATTTTGTCAAAGTGGCCGATTACTTCAAAATCCTGCGTTTCGATCATCTCAATGGTTTGGGTAAAAAAACGTGTTACCGCTTTTTTTACATCACCCCCGAACAATTCTTCAATTCCTTTGTCATAAACATTCCGGTCGGGACCGTCTGTAAACCATAGTTTATCCGTATTTTCGGGTTTTACCAGGTGCACCGACCCGATAAGGTAATCGGCCTGTGTTATTTTCCGCCAAAAGGAAAAATCTTCCGACATTTCAGGCACAAAATCCATTTCCAGTCCGCGATAGATTTCCAACCTGCCGCTGTATTTTTCTTTCAATTCCCCTGTAACCCGGATGTATTCGTTGATATTCTCCATTTTCAACGAAAAAGGGGTGGGAAAAGGAAGCGGGGAGTGTTCGGTAAAACCAGTGGCCGAAAACCCGAGTTCGACAGCTTTTGCGGCATAAGCAACCGGTTCCGAATTACCGTCGGAAAACAGAGTGTGTTGATGCAGATTATAATCGGGCATTAAAACTGTTCTTTAAAGTATTTTTCAAGTGTCCGGATGTCGTTGCTGAATATCCTGATTCCCTCCGAAAGCTTTTCCGTAGCCATACGGTCTTCATTCATCAGCCAGCGGAATTCCATTTCGTCAAGTTGTACTTTTTCAATATTTTGTTTTTCAGCCTCCTCTTTGGTGAGTTTCGGTGTCACCTCAATTTGGGAATTTTCCAGTTCTTCGAGCAGGGCAGGGGAGATGGTGAGCAGGTCGCAACCTGCAAGTTCCAATATTTCCTCTTTGTTGCGGAAACTGGCACCCATTATTTCGGTGGGGTAGTGGAAGTGTTTGTAATAGTTGTATATCTTTTTCACGGAAAGCACACCGGGATCTTCGGTTGCCGGAATATGATCCGTACCGCGCTCTTTTTTATACCAGTCGAGAATCCTGCCCACAAAGGGCGAAATAAGGGTAACATGCGCATCGGCACAGGCAATGGCCTGCTCCTGACTGAAAAGCAGGGTCAGGTTGGTACGGATTCCCTCTTTTTCAAGTATTTCGGCAGCTTTGATACCCTCCCAGGTGGCGGCTATCTTTATCAGAATACGTTCGGGGCTTATCCCCTCTTTTCGATACAGCCTGATGAGCCCTTTTGCATAAGATATGGTATCGTAAATGCGGAACGACAATCGCGCATCCACTTCGGTAGAGACTCTGCCGGGTATAATTTTCAGGATTTCAATCCCGAAATTAACAAACAGTTTTTTAATGCCGAAACGCAATTTCGCGTTTAAATCTCCTTTGGCACTTTTTGCATATTGAACGGCATCATTCAGCAATGATTTGTATTTCGGGTCTAATGCCGCTTTTAAAATTAGCGACGGGTTGGTAGTGGCATCACGCGGCTTGTATTTTTCAATGGATTGAAAATCGCCCGTATCGGCTACCACCGTTGTATGTTGTTTTAATTGTTCCAGACTGTTCATAGCTTTTTCATTTTTTGCCTTCAAAAATAGTTTACTTTTTTGAATTTTTTATTGCTTTACCTTTTCGTTTAACGATTTAAAGCCCTCTCCCAATATTTCATTGGCATTGATAACTGTTACAAAAGCTTTATTATCAACAGAATGAATGAATTCTTGCAAAATGGCAACTTCGCGCCGGTTTACCACGGTAAAAATTATGGTTTTATCCTTTTTTTGGAACATTCCTTTTGCGTCGATAAGCGTACCTCCCCTGCCCAGGTCGGTAATTATCTTTTCTCTGATCTCTTCGGTTTTGTCTGAAATGATAAACAGGACTTTGTCATAATTAATTCCTTCGAGAATAAGATCGATCACTTTACCGGTAATAAAAATTACGATTAAAGAATAAAATGGTATTTTCCAGTCTTGAAAAACAATAAGTCCGAACAAAACAATGGTGGAGTCAACAAGTATCATCAGCTGGCCGACCGGAAGTTTGGTATATTTGGCAATAATCATGGCAATAATATCGGTTCCGCCCGATGTGGCTTTCGATTTAAAAATAAGCCCCACACCCAGCCCAATAAACACTCCGCCGAAGACTGATGAAAGCAATGTGTCTCCCTGAATGAGCGGTTCATAACCGTGCAGGTAAGTTAACAGGTCAGTGAAAACGGCAGTAAGTACAAAACCGACAACCGTTTTGATGCCGAAACGAGGCCCCAGCACTTTTATACCGATAATAGTTAACGGAATGTCGAATGCCAGAGCTACCATACCCACAGGGGTGTTAAACAGATAGTGAAGTACAATGGAGATGCCGTAAACACCACCGGGAACAATTTTGTAGGGTGTAATGAAAAGAACAAATCCCGCAGCGAGGATAAATGACCCCACAACAATTAAAAAATAATTGATTATCCACTTTTTAGAGAATGGTTTTTCTTTTATTAAAAAGCCCATGATACTATTTTTTAAGGTTGATTTAATAATTTGTTATTGATACGATTGTTTTAATTCTGTAATCTGAAATTAACTTGATGATGTAAACCGGAAAGATACGACTTTTATCAAACAGATTGAACCATAAAAAAACCGCACTGCTAAGCATAACAGTGCGGCCTCTGTTTTGTTTTAAGAATTATTTCTAATAGAACGAGCGGCGGTTGTCGGTAATATCGGCAGCCTCTTTGATGGCCTGGTAAGGTCTGTCTTGCTGAACCCGTTTTGCAAAATCGCCGTACATGGTTTTACGCAAAATAGTGTAGTCGGAAATATCATTGGCACGGGTAATTTTGTTGAGTTTAACAACAAATGCACCACCGTTACCGGCCAACGGTTTTGATATCTGTCCGTCGTTCATACCGAAAACATAACCGATAACTTTCTTTTCCCTTCCGAAGCCCGGCAGGTTGCGGTCGTTGAATGTTAATGCCGGAACTTTGTTTTTTACAACGTTCTTCATTTCGGCAGCAATTTTATCCATGTCGCCATTGTACTTCTTCATCTTTTCCGTAAGATAACGTCCTTTGGCTTCATTCATAACGTTGGTGGCAATTCTTGTTTTTACTTCCGATAACGGAGGAATTCCGGCCTCGTATTTTTCGGTAACAACGGCAACAACATATTGTCCGTCAAGGTCGAAAACTTCGGAAACATCACCCACTTCGGTATCGTCTTTAAACGCCCAAAGAACAACCTGACGCGGATTGTTCAGTCCGGTGATGTAATTGGTCATCTCTTCCATACGGGGCATGGTGCGTTTGTGCAGGTGCTCTTTTACAATGGCTTTATAAAACTCATCGGCGGTTTTGTTCTCGGCAGCCAGTTTGCTTGCTTTGGCAAATACGTTTTGATAGGTTTCGTTCGACGGAACAATCTCCTGCTTAACAATGGCTACTTTAACTTTTTTTACCGGTTTTTTCTTGCCGGTAACTTTAATAACATGGAAACCGAAAGGAGTTTCGGCAACAGTAAATTTACCGACTTTGGTATTTAACACTGCTTCATTAAACTGAGGCACCATATTTCCGTCGGCAAACCAGCCGAGGTCTCCGTGGTTTTGTTTTACCGAACCGTCGTCGGAAAACTCATCGGCCAATGCAGCCATTTTCTTTGGGTTTCTTTCAACCACCTTCAGCAGGCTGTCGGCCAGTTTTTGTGCCTCTTCGCGGGTGCGGGACTGTTTCGGGTCGGCACGGTAAGCCCCCTTGTAAGCAATAAGTATGTGACTTGCTTTCATCGAGTCGGGACGGTAACCCACATCAACCAGGCGTGCAATGTAATAGGCATCACCCTCCTTGTACGGATTGGCAACAGTACCAACGGGAGAATTGAGCATGATTGAGTCAATCTGTACGGGCAGTTGTCCTTCGGCTTTCCAGGTGCTGTCGTAAGGTGCATCGGAATTTGCATTGACAAACTGCTCCACATCGGTGGTTTTTTCAAAATCTTTTTTGGTGGCAACTGCCTCTTTCAATGCTGCCTGAATATCTTTTTGCGAAGGTTTTACATCAAATACAACAAAGTCAATACTTCTTGCCTCTTTTTGCTTGTAGTATTTTTTGTGTTCGTCATAATATCTTTGGTAATCTTCGTTGGTAGGATGTACAAGACTATCGGGAATATCGGAATAACGAATACCAACAAATTCGATGTTGGCCATATCGTTATCTTCATGATATTTCATTTGAGCCAGTGCTGTTGGAACATAGTAACCCTTTTCAATAAGTGTACTGTATTTCTTCTGTTTCTGATCGTTTTTAATGTAATTCTCGAAATCGATCCACTGCTGTTTGTTTTCAGGCGGCATGTTATCAAGATTTTTCAGATAGTTAATAACCAGCTGCCTGTCGTATTGACCTGTTTCCCTGTTAACAAAATATTGTTTAATCAAAGGATGCGGGTTAGGGCCCTGAACCAGGTCGAAAAGTTCATCTTTGGTTACATCTATTCCAAGCTCTTCGTACTCATTATCCATCAATATTTCACGGACAATCTGATCCCAGGTTTGGTTTCTTACCCTGAAAGTCTCCTTGGCGTCAAGATTCTTTTTATTTTGTTGCTGCTTGGTAGCTTCAATATTACGGTCAACTTTTTTGTTGAAATCCATAATGGTTACCTGCTCGCCGTTGATTACACCAATGTTCACATCACGGTGTTTTCTTCTTTTGGCAAAATCGCCCAGCACAAAAGCTGCCAGTGCAACTCCAATGATAATCACCAGAAAAGTAGAATGCTTTCTGATACTTCCTATAGCTGCCATTATTTCTAATTATTTTTAGTTAAAAAATTTGAGGTGCAAAAGTACAAATTGAATTGAAATATAAAAGAAAAAGATAAAATCAAAGGTCTAATTTTTATTTTTTAACGCTTTTGGCCTTCCCGGGCGGGTTTCCACCCTGTCGTTTTTAACAATGGACTGTGATTAAAATGGTTATTCAAGATAAAATTTCAGTGATAACAACAACTATTTTTACCTGTCAAATGGATGGTTTATAAAAATCAGACTGCAAATAATATACAATACAGGCAGAATTTAAAACGAAAGGATAAAAATTTGAAAATAACCGGACAAATACCCAAAAAGTTATATGCATTGCTCGATTTGCTTGATGAACCCGATGAGAAAACCTTTACGGTTATTCGTGAAAGCATTCTCGATTTCGGCGACAATGCAATACCCTTTTTGGATGAGGCATTGCTGAAAGCAAAATCGGAGTTTGAATACCGGAGAATAGAGCTGTTAAAAGAGGATATTGTTTTCAATACTGTTTTCAAGGCGTTAAGTGATTGGACAGCAAAAGACAACAAACCGGTGCTGGATGCCTGGATAATTCTTTCCCGTTTGCTTAACAACGATTCCAGTGAGGTCAAAACCAGAAAAGTGTTCGGATCGTTATTTAAGGATATATGGCTTGAGTTTAACGACCGGCTTACGGCATTGGAAAAGGTAAAGGTAATTAACCATATTTTGTACAAAGTATATGGTTTCTCGGAATGTGAACCGGAAGAAACCGGGCTGGTGGCTGTGGCCGAAAATTTCTTCCGTTATAAAAAGGGAAGCCCTGTTACAATGGCCATGATGTACCTTGCCGTGGCACGCCAGCTTTTTTTACCTGTTTACGGTGTAAACCTGCCCCAACATCTTATCCTTGCTTTTGTGGATTTATACGGTAATCAGGAAAAAAAACCTTTTACATCCGAAGATGTATTGTTTTACATCAATCCGTATAACAGGGGTGCCATTTTTACCCGTAACGAGATTGAATTATATCTGAAACAGAACCGGATTGCTCCCAATGCTGCGCATTTTTCTCCCGGTACCAACGAAATGGTAATAGGCCGTTATCTTAACGAACTGGATATTATCTATAAAAAAGAGGGGAATAAAAGAAAACAGGTGCAAATAGAGAGGCTGAAGGAGTTGGTTTAAATACGGTTTTACTGCAGAATATTTTCAATGTAATTTTTGCTGATACTTTGTATGCCGGCAAACCCTTACCACCCTTCCCCGTCTCAATTCCGATCCGCCTAGGGCGGAGTGGGAATCTCATACTTGTGCATCCCCAACCCACACCTCCACCCATCATAATTCAGACCCGTCTTAGGTGCCGATAAATCTCCCCTCGTACTTCTTTTCCAATAAAAATAACGTAAAGGATATCATTTCGGGGATTCATCGGGCGCGCCTTCCCTTATGCCTACCTGTCAGTACCCTCTGAATTGCCGGGTGTAGTGTTTGTTGTGTTTCTTCATCCACTTACTCATTGAGCGTTATCCCCCCAAGTTAATTGAACCTTCGGCTTATTAAACATAATACATCAAACATATCACATCAAAAACCCCCTTCCCACTCCTTAAAAAATTCGTCAAGAAAATCCAGCATATACTCATGCCGGTGTTTTGCAAGGGTTTTTCCGGTTTCGGTGTTCATCAGGTCTTTTAGGAGCAACAGCTTTTCATAAAAATGGTTTATTGTTGGTGCGGTACTTTTTTTATATGCCTCTTTATCCTGGTTGACAGCCGGTTTTATACCGGGGTCGTATAGCGGACGGTTTTTAAATCCGCCGTAATTAAAAGTACGTGCAATACCTATGGCGCCCATGGCATCAAGGCGGTCGGCATCTTGTACCACTGCCAGTTCGGGAGTTATTTTTCCGGCAGCTTCCCCACGGTTCTTAAACGATACATAGCGGATAATATGAATTACCTTTTCAATAATTTCTTCTTCAACTTTTTGTTTCGTAAGAAATTCGCGGGCTATGGCCGGGCCGGCTTCTTCGTCGCCACCGTTGAATTTGGCATCGGCAATGTCGTGCAACAGAGCGCCCAGCGACACCGTAAAGGGCGAAACATTTTCTTTTTGAGCCAGATAATCCGCTGTTTTCCAAACACGATATACATGCCACCAGTCGTGACCCGCCTCATTTCCTCGCAGTTTATCTTTAACAAACCGGACGGTATTCTCAATTATTTGCTGTTCTTTTTCTGAAAATCCCATATCGCCACCTTTATTACTAACGTACTCTGAGCTTTGTTCCCACAGGCATTTGAATGCCTTCGGGCAGATTGTTCATTTTATACAGTCTGCTCAGCCTGATACCGTACAATTGCGAGATATGTCTTAATGTTTCTCCCTGTTTCACTATGTGGTATTTATACTTTTTGCCGGCTTTTCTTTTTTTCTTTTGCAGATAGACAAGCTCTCCGGCTTTCAGCGAATCCTTTTTGGGTTTATCGTTGTATTTGTAAAGCTGCCAGGTGTATAGCTCGAACTCGCCGGCAATTGATTCGTAGGTGTCGCCGGCTTTTGCTATGATAAGTTTTTTGCCGTTATTTACGTAAACCGTGTATTTCCCCGAAGGGCTGGTTCCCGCTTTTTGAAAATCGGATATCGACGGTGTTGACACAGGCCCTTTCTTGTGCCGTTTTTTCTTCTTTTTGGTACCCGACAAGGCCTCTTTGTCGTAACGGTCAAGGTGGTAGCGCTCTATAAGGCCGATAAGCAGTTTGGGGTATTTGGGATTGGTGGCATAACCGGCTTTTTTCAATCCGTAAGCCCATTTTTTATAATCGGTAATATTATATTTAAAAAGGAAAGAATAGCGTCCGCGTTGTGTTAAAAAAAGAGAGTGGTCGCGGAACGATTCGGAAGGTTTTTTATATTTTCTGAAACATTCGTGTTTTACATCATCGTCCATGTAAAAACGTTTTCCGTTCCAGTCTTTGTGGCATTTAATACCGAAATGGTTGTTTGCTTTCCTGGCCAGTTTACTGTTGCCGCTGCCCGATTCCAATATGGCCTGCGCCAATGTAATGGAAGCCGGGATTTTATATTCCTTCATTTTCCTGATGGCAACATCCTTGTATTTATCAATGTACTCTTCGGTGGTTAAGCGCTTATGCTGGCCCGACACGGGCCGGAAGCCGGTTGTAACTATCCATAAAATAATAAAATAGAAAAGAAAATTCCGCTTTTGCATAGAGTGCAAAATTAACCGTTAATTATGCCTTGTTTTATTTCTGTAAACGGATTTGTTCACATCAAATTGTTTGCAATCGATTATTCTCCCTTTTCATACGCCGCTGCCAGTTTTTCATACCACTGCTTTCCGAATTTGCGTATTAAAGGCGCTTTCAGATATTGATAAAGCGGGATTTTATCCTGTTTCCCCTTAACTAATGCCGTTTTACAAATATTCCATTGGTGATAATTGACGGCAATATGGTTTTTGAGTTTCGATACCCGTACCGGATACAAATGGCACGACACGGGCTTTTGAAAGTCTGTTTTACCGGCAAGCCAGGCTTTTTCTATGGCACAAAAGGCAATCCCTTTTTCAAACACCACAAAGGCACATTCTCGGTCGTTTACAAGAGGGGTTACCATTTCACCGTCCATGTCGTATTCAAAAACCCCTGTTTTTTCAACAACCGCACATCCTTTTTCATTCATAAAGGGCTTTATTTCATCTATATCGTCTTCTAAGATTGAAATCTCTTCTTCTTCCAGCGGAGCGCCGGCATCTCCTTCAACACAGCAGTCGCCGAGGCATTGCGACAGGTTGCAGGAAAAGAAAACATCTTTCAGGTCGTCCGAAACCAGTGTATTATCAATTTTTATCATGCTGCAAAAATATAACACTTGCAGGAATGCCGTTATCTTTGCGCCTTATTTGTTATCGTTGTATGATAAAACATTACACCATACCGGTTTTTATTCCCGAACTGGCTTGTCCGTTTCGTTGTGCTTTTTGCAACCAGGAGAAAATATCGGGACACCGGCACATTCCGGAAGAGTCGGAGATAAGGAGTATTGTTGATTCATACCTGAAATCTTTCAAACAACCTGAGCGGCATGTGGAGATTGGTTTTTTCGGGGGAACGTTTACCGGAATACCGCTCGAAGAACAGGAACGTTACCTGAAAACCGTTGTCCCTTATCTAAAAAGCGGTTTGATTAACGGCATCCGGCTCTCTACCCGCCCCGATTACATCAATAAAGAGGTATTGGATTTGTTAAAAAAATATGGTGTAACCACCATTGAGCTGGGGGCACAGTCGCTGGACGATGAGGTTTTAAAAGCATCGTACCGCGGGCATACGGCAGAGCGGGTTGCGGCGGCTTCGAAAGCAATACTCGATTACGGTTTCGATTTGGGATTGCAAATGATGATCGGGCTGCCGGGCGATACTTTTGAAAAAAGCATGACAACAGCGGAAAAAATTATAGCACTGGGGGCTTCTAACACAAGAATCTATCCCGCGCTGGTTATTAAAGATACTGCCATGCACCGCTGGTACAAGCAGGGCCGCTACCATCCCCTGTCGCTGGATGAGGCTGTGGAGTGGTCGAAACATTTGTTGCTGTTGTTCGAGAAAAACAATGTAGCTGTTATCCGCATGGGGCTTCATCCTTCCGAAGGACTTGTTGACGGCAGCGAACTGGTTGCCGGGCCTTTTCATCCATCCTTTCGCGAGCTGGTGCTTACGGAAATTTGGGGGGACATATTAAAACCACTGACAGATAAAATTGCTGAAAAAGAGAATATTGTTATCAAAGTAAATCCATCGCAACTGAATTATGCCACAGGTTATTCTGGAAAGAACAGAAAGCGGCTTTTGCAGAATTTTAATAGTGTTAAGATAATCGCATCATCCAAAATTATGGGAAGAGATTTTGTTGTTGAACATGCCAAAATTTCAACAATCGGATAAATTATAAAATATTGAAAAGCAGAAAATGAATTCCACTATTCCCCTCCTTGGAGAGCCTGTCCCGACTTTACGTCGGGAGGTGTAGGGGTGGGTTTATAAAAATATATTCAATTTTCTGCTTTTCAATATTTTATAATCATTATGTTTGCTCAAAATAGCTATATTTAAGAGAAAGTTCCGGCATCATCCGTTTAAAAACTTTTTAATCCGGGGTCCGAGGGAATAAATTAAAAACATAATGTAGAGTACCTGCAAAATGGGTTTGAACGACAGGGCAAACACCGTAAGGCTGTCGAAAAGCGTTGCTGCCAGTGCCAAAGAAATAGCCTGCGAACTGGCCGTGGCCCCGAGAATCAGAATCATCCCCTGTGCATAATTGAGTTTGAACAACTTTGCAGCCAATACCGATAAAAAAGTCTGGATAAAATAATACAAAAAGAGTCCGCCGGCTACCAGCAGGAAAAGTACCAGTTTGTGAACTACCTCTCCGGCAACTTTTGCCACCGAAAAGAAGACAATAATCAGGATACCCGTGGCCGATACACCGGGAAAATATTGTTTTATCTGCATAAAATAGGGTTGTCCTTTCTTTTTGATAATGGCCCGGCGTGTGTAATAGCCCAAAACAAGAGGAATCAGTATATAAAGAATCAGGTTCAAAAAGAGTTTCACTGTATCAACGGGGACAATAGGCCCGCCGCTCAGCTTGATAATCAAGGGCGAAACAAACGGAATAAGCAGCAGTCCGGTTACGGCGATAACCAGAGCATCTTCCACACTGGCATCGGCAATGCCGCTCCACCCGATAAGCATGTTGGAACAGGGAATGGCACCCACCAGAATAATGGCCAGCGCCAGCTCGGGTTGATTGATAAATACGGTTTTACTTAAAAACCAGGCGGTTACCGAAGCTATAACAAAAGCAAAAGTAAGGGTAAGCAGAATGAGTTTGTAATTTCTACCCGCCTTTTTAACCTTTTCCACTGCCATTCCGGTAAGCATGGGGTAGAGCATCATAAAAACGGCCAGCATACTCACCGGTTTTATGTTTATCTCTTTCATGGGCAGATGCAGTCCGGCAAGAAGTGCCAAAACAAAGTCAACAGCCACAAACAGATAGAGCCTTTTTTTTATCAGAAGCAGAATCTTTCCCATAACAACGGTGTTTAAATTGCTGCAAAATTAAAGTTTCTTGTAAAAAAAATATTTATTTAGGAAATCATTAACAGAAGTTGTTTAAAATTAACGTGATGACAATGAGTATAAAATATTGAAAACCAGAAAGTGAATTCCACTATTCCCCTCCTTGGAGGGGGAGGGGTGGGTTTATTAATAAAGGTTATTCACCTTTCTGGTTTTCAATATTTTATAATTCATCAAATGTTTAGACTTTAAACAAGTTTACAATAATGATTATAAGATTCAAAATATGAAATACTTAATAGACCTACCCCTTAATCCTCCCGATTTTGACCGGGACAGGCTCTCCCAGGAGGGGAGATCATTACCGTTAATTGGAAAAAAGAATATTTAAAATGAAATGAATAACCGGCCAATTAAAAAGCTGTCTTTAAACATTTTCATTCCTCCGGTTTTATTTATTCCAACGACCTGAGGAACAGCTCTGCAGTATAATGGATGGTATCTTTTACCGGAATAAAGCTAAAACCGGTGGCATGTTTTATTTTTTCAGCGGAATAAAAATATCTGTTGGCTGCCGTGCGTGCCAAATCGCGGGTGATAAAAGGCGGTTTGCCCGTAAACAGCGACATAACCTTTAATCCGCGCCAGGCAATCTGCGTTAAAAACTTTCCAGCTCTTATTTGCGGCGGCTGAACATGCAGCGCTTCTGCCATCATGGTAAACAGCTCTTTGTACGAAATATTTTCCGAATTCAAAACAAACCGCTCGCCTGAAATACCGCTATCCATCAGCAGTATCATGGCTTTGGCCACATCGTTTACATCCACATAGCCGTTTACACCCGGAGTATAGACTTTTAAGCCGTTGTGTACCATTTTAAACAGCTTGCAGGTTCCTTTGTTCCAGTCGCCCGGGCCTAAAATAACCGAAGGGTTTACAATTACCGCATTCAATCCTTCGGCCATGGCGCGCCACACCTCTCTTTCGGCTTCGAACTTGCTGAGCGAATAGGCCGAAATATCTTTTTTATCCGTCCAGGGGGTCTCTTCGTCGGTTATTCCGTTGTTTCCCGCCCGTCCCAGTGCCGCTATGGAACTCACATGGCAAACTTTTTTTATTCCTTTCACCTTTGCCGTGTCCATTACGTTGGCCGTACCCTGAATGTTGGTTTCCATCATCATATCCCTTTCCGAAGGATCGTACGACACCACGGCGGCAGTATGATATAAAGTATCCACCCCTTCCATGACTTCTTCCAGCGAGACAATATCAAGCACATCCGCATCCGTCCACTCTATTTTATTCCAAAAAGAACCAATATCTTCCGTATAAAATGAAAAGATTTTTTTTGCCGTTTCCAAAGATGAAGACCTGCGCTTAACGGCTCTTATCTTCTCCTCTCTTTGGGAAAGATGATAGAGCAAATGTGCTCCGAGAAACCCCGTACCGCCCGTAACCAATATCATAATGCAAAAGTAAGGAATAATATGACGGATTAATTAATGTGTAACCGGTAATATTTGTTGGTTATATTGAAAATGAGTAATCAGCAATATTCAACGCTCAATGAGCAAGTGGGTGGGGAAACATAACAAACACTTTACCCCATAATTCAGAGGGCGTCAATAGGTAGGCCAAAGGGCCGGCGCGCCCGATGAATCCCCGAAATGATATCCTTTACGTTATTTTAATTGGAAAAGAAGCACGGGGGGAAATTCATCCCCGCCTGAGGCGGATCTGAATTATGAAGGATTGGTAGTGTGAGCCGGGATGCACAAAAAGGAAAAACAGCTGAATAAAAACAAAAAACCCCTGCCGAAGCAGAGGTTTTCCAAAACCAAAAAAATTAAGATTTATTTCTCTTTTTCTTTCTTTTTAAAGAAATGCGACTTGTCCACAAAGAAGCGTTCGAACAACCTGCCGCTTTTGCCGTCGAACCAGGCATCTTTATTGAGCGAAGAGTGTACTACATAACTTGCCGAATCAACTGTATAAGCGGTTAATTCCACAGGACCGGCATTGTTGCGCTCTATGCTGATTTTACCGGCTTGCGAGTGGCTGTTCTTGTCAAAGTCGTGAATAAACTTCGATCCGTTGGCATGCGACAAAGAACGAAGATAGCGAACCACCGTTGCCGAATCGGCGGGCTCATGGTTGATTTTCCAGCCCTTGTCATCTTTTATCAGCGAAAATGCACTTGAGCCGGGATATTCGAAATCTATCTTTTTAATTTCGTTCTGCTGCAGGTTCACAAAGGTTTTGTCGCGATAATTATCGGGGTCGGCACTGAAATTCATTTTAATCATACCGTCCACCGAATAGACCTCGTCATCGTCGTAAGGACGTACATAGGTAATCATTTCGCCCTGCGGCTGGCGCTGATAAGGGTTGGGTTGACGGTTTTTGGCGGCAATAAAATTGAATTTTCCCAACACCACGTCGGCTTTCACCCTGTCGCCTTTCATCAGTTGCACCCTTGTTCCCAGCGAATCGGTAACCTCATATTTCTTCCAAAGGCTCTCATCTGTGGCAACCACGCTTGTGGGTTTAAGTCGAAGCAGATCTGCCAAAATCGATTTGATTTTTCTTTTGTCCGCCGGATGTGTCTCTTTTTCCGAAGTAACCTTCCACCCGTTATTTTCCTTTTTAAGGGTAATGGCAGGTGCAGCCTTGGGCGGTTGAATCACAATTTTATCTATTTGGGCCGTATCAATGGCAACCAAATCGGTTTTCATATTGCTTTCGCTATGGTCGGTAAGCTTCAGCACTGCAAAAACAACAAGCAGCACCAGCAATATTATCCACAGTGTTTTCGAATTGTTTTTACTTAACATAGCCTTCCTCCATTCTTTTAACTCTTTGATTTCTACGATACTGCATACGAATTAATCCGTAAATAATAACCAATAAAATGGGCAACAGGAAGTTGAGCCATTTCAGTATGGCTTTGCTGCTGTCGCTAATCTGTTTCAACGGCCTTGATGTAATGGACTTGGTTCTCAGGTTAATCAGTCCGGTATCGTCCGACAGCCAGTCAATGCTATTCACCATCAGGTTTACATTGTCCTGAGCCACGGGGCGGGCGTTTCTTCCGGGGCCGTTAACGGCAAAATCACCGTCGCCGATAACCACAATTCTTCCGCCCGATTTGCTTTTCAGGATTCCGGCAACGGGGATTTTACTTTTTACAAAATCCGCATTGGTCCACCGCTTGTTGATGTTGAAATAGACGGGACAGTTTTCGATACCCGAATGTTCCGATGTGAAAGCAAGGGGTGTAAAGGTATAGGAAGAATCGCCGTCGTAATGCATGGGGCTGGCAAAGCGGAAAATCATCTCTTCGAGCCCTTTGGTAACGGGATGGTCGGCAAAGTTGGTAATCAGCGGCAGGTAAGGAAACTGCACCTGAGTGGTCATGGTAAAGCCTCCCGCACGCTGCGAAACACCTACGGTTCCGCATCGGGCGTCAATCACAAAAGCATCATCAACGGTAAGTCCTTTATCCGACAGCCACCCCTCCAGCCCCGTATTCAGGGGTTTCCCCTGCAGGGTTTGCAAATTGCCCTCAACGCGGTTCATGCCAATGTAAATATTGCCGCCGTGTTTCAGATAGTCATCCAGTATTTGAAGTTCCTTAATATCGAATGAATCTTTGGGAGCATTGATAACCAGTGTTTTGTAGTCGTAAAGGTTTTTTAAAGCGGTATCACTCAAATTAACCGGACGTACATCGTACAATACATTCAGGTCTTTCATGGCCTGCTGAAATTCATCAATGGGGGTTTCGCCATGTCCGGTAACAAAACCTATCAGCGGTTTGTTTTTTACACTCAGCTTTTTAATGGCGGTTGAGAGGTCATATTCAATGCTGGCTTTGGGATCAATAAACGGCAGGGTTTCGTAATCGTCGCCTTTTTGAATTTTGGCACCCATATACACCTTCTGCTGTTTTACCTGGTCTTTTTCGCGTGCATTGAACAGTACCGGTTGAATGCCTGCCTTCATGGCCTCCATTTCGGTTTTTTGGTCTTTATTGGGATTTACAAATTTATAGAGCACTTTACCCCGCGAAAGAGAGTTGTATTCAATCAGCATATCTTTAAAATCCTCTTTCACCTTTGCCAGATCCGGTGCCAGGTCTTCGGTAAAATAAGCCGTTACCGTAACGGGTTCGTCAAGGTTCTTTAAAATATTTTTTGTGGCATCGCTCAGCGAATAGCGTTTCCCTTCGGTAAGGTCCCACCTGAAAAAATAACTCTCCGACAGTACGGCCAGCACCAAAAAAATGGCGGAAATGAGCAAAACCTGTGTTGTATAATTTCTCTTTTTCATGATTTTCTTCTTTTATCGGTTTACAAATCAGGCATATCTCTTCTTAATCAACATGGTTTCCGACAAGATAAGTCCGAGGAAAATAAATATGAGAAAATAGAGGATATCCCTCGAATCGAGCACACCGCGGGTCATTGACTCGAAATGGGACTGAACACTCAGATAGTCCAAAATTTTTCCCACAAGGCCCGAAAAACCGCGGCTCAGCATTCCGAAAATAATCTGGAAAAAGATTCCAATGGAAAGCGCCAGCAGGTAACTCACAATCTGGTTGTTGGTAACGCTGCTGGTAAACAGCCCGATGGCAATGTACATGCTGCTGAACAGGATGAGCGCCAGATAGCCGCTGAACACCTCACCGTTATCAATGTTTCCCAGCGTCGAAATGGTGATGTAATAGGGAATGGTAAGCAGCAATGCAACAACAATGAGCAGCAGCGCCGACAGAAATTTTCCCATTACCACCTGCCAGTTGGTAACCGGTTTGGTAAGCAACAGCTCAATGGTTCCCGTTTTGTTCTCTTCCGACAACAGGCGCATGGTTAATGCCGGAATAAAGAAGAACAGTGTCCAGTAGGCAATGCTGAAAAATGCCTGAAGGCTGGCCTGTTTTATAAAGAAGACATCACTTCCGTAAATCCATGTGAAAAATCCGCTGAAACCGAGGAACAGGATAAGCAATATGTAAGCCATCAGCGAATCGAAAAAGGATTGTAATTCTCTTTTTGTAATAATCCATATCTGTTTCATAAGGCACCTCCGTTAATTCATGGTTAATTCTCTGAACACATCTTCCAGTTTGGTTTCTACAAACGACATCTGGGTCAATACCCAGCCTTTCTCTTTACACAGGTTGAAAATGGCACGGCGTGAAGAGGCCTCTTCTTTGCTTTGTACCTCAAAGGTGTTGCCCGATTTGTCAATAATATCAACAAGTTCGGTTTCGGGAAGCTGTTGCAATGCTTCAAACACCTCATTCAGTCCGGCATCTTCAATGGTAACCTTCAGGATTTCCCTGCCCTGCGCTTTTTTACGCAGCTCCGAAGCGGTGCCGTCGGCCACTATTTTTCCTTTGTTGATGATCATTATTCTGTCGCAGGTGGCCTCAACTTCCGCCAGGATGTGCGAACTGAGGATAACGGTTTTTTCCTTTCCTATTTTCTTAATAAGCTCCCTTATTTCGATAATCTGGTTGGGGTCGAGGCCGGTGGTGGGTTCGTCCAGAATAAGCACCTCCGGGTCGTGAATCAGGGCCTGTGCCAGACCAACCCGCTGCTTGTATCCTTTTGACAGCTCACTGATTTTTTTGTGTTTTTCACCTTCGATACCGCAAATGTTAATCACCTCCCGAAGTTTGTCATCAGTTTTGTCCTTTTCGATACCTTCGATGGCTGCCACAAACCGCAGATAATCAATTACAGGCATCTCTTCGTACAGGGGGTTGTTTTCGGGAAGGTATCCGATGTTCCGTTTTATTTCGTCAGGATTGTCTTCAATGTTCCATTGCCCGACCTTTATGGTTCCCTCATCGGGTGCCAGAAAAGTGGTAATGGCTTTCATTGTTGTGGTTTTTCCCGCACCGTTGGGCCCCAGAAAGCCCAACACTTCTCCCGTTTTAACACGGAACGAAATGTTGTCAACAGCTTTTTGAGTGCCGTATCTCTTGGTCAGATTTTCAACAACAATATCCATAACTTATATATTTTAGTGATACAATTGATTTCGACCAACTTGCTTACGGGCTGCAATTTTAAAATTTTTGGCAGAATTACAGGGCCGGATTAAGCTAGTTTTAACATTGTTTAACAGCCTGTTAGCACCGCACTCCGCAAAGCTTCGTACGGTGCTCTAAATGTCACCCGCCTCAGGCGGGTGAGTTCCTACACCGCGTCCCAATTCCGAGTCATTTACAGGTAAGCCTTGCGGGGTGGAATAGCGACGGAATCTCACTTGTTCATTGCTGATTGAACGTTGCTGATTGCTTGTTTCCAATCCGCCGGGTTTCCTGCTTGTAAAGCAATCTTTAATCTACAGGTTTAATGTGGCAGCAAACCACAACCCACCTTTCTTTGAATGTCTTTTTCCAGCAGTTGAATATTCTTTTGAAATTACATCAAACCACAACTATGATTTGGTAAGAAATAACAATATTGATGTTGAATATTCTTTTGAAATTACATCAAACCACAACCGGCATCGGCTATTTGAGCTGCTGCAAACGGTTGAATATTCTTTTGAAATTACATCAAACCACAACTAAAAAGGTGATGATATTTTCTATTCGCTTGTTGAATATTCTTTTGAAATTACATCAAACCACAACTCATCCCAATCCGCTTCTTTATGTAATGAAGTTGAATATTCTTTTGAAATTACATCAAACCACAACTACTTCTACCTGAATAAACTTCAATATCAGTTGAATATTCTTTTGAAATTACATCAAACCACAACTACATGGCCAACGTCTGCTCGTCGGTCATGGTTGAATATTCTTTTGAAATTACATCAAACCACAACCTATATCTGTTATATCATATTGTGCCATTGTTGAATATTCTTTTGAAATTACATCAAACCACAACAATGGGGCAAGTATTGCCAATTGCTTCTGGTTGAATATTCTTTTGAAATTACATCAAACCACAACTTGTGTTAATTGCGCAAGGTAGGCCATGCCGTTGAATATTCTTTTGAAATTACATCAAACCACAACTATCAAAACCGTATCGGTAACATAAATGGTGTTGAATATTCTTTTGAAATTACATCAAACCACAACCCTGCACGACTCCGGTCGGCTTTCTTTTAAGTTGAATATTCTTTTGAAATTACATCAAACCACAACCAACCATGCTTTCGGGATTGGCTGTAAGAGTTGAATATTCTTTTGAAATTACATCAAACCACAACTGGAACGCATATGTTATATTGTGGGGAACAGTTGAATATTCTTTTGAAATTACATCAAACCACAACCGCCCTCTACTCCGAGTCAAAATGGCGCAGTTGAATATTCTTTTGAAATTACATCAAACCACAACGCCGTTTTGGTGGTTTTGATGATAAAGCTGGTTGAATATTCTTTTGAAATTACATCAAACCACAACCACCGTATTCGGTATAATCCTTCACCAGTTGTTGAATATTCTTTTGAAATTACATCAAACCACAACGAAAACTCACCATGCCTCTATCCAACCAGTGTTGAATATTCTTTTGAAATTACATCAAACCACAACACCATACTGAACAACAAACAACAACTACTGGTTGAATATTCTTTTGAAATTACATCAAACCACAACACAACATACTGAACAAACAAACAAACAAAGTTGAATATTCTTTTGAAATTACATCAAACCACAACCAAAACAAACAACAAACAAATACTGAACCAGTTGAATATTCTTTTGAAATTACATCAAACCACAACTAGACGGTGGAAAACCAAATTCAAAAGTAGGTTGAATATTCTTTTGAAATTACATCAAACCACAACAAACAACCATACTGAACAAATACTGAACAGTTGAATATTCTTTTGAAATTACATCAAACCACAACCTACTGAACACCATACTGACAACAAATACTGTTGAATATTCTTTTGAAATTACATCAAACCACAACAAGCTTTCGATAAACTCCTTGTAATACTCGTTGAATATTCTTTTGAAATTACATCAAACCACAACTAAAAATTGGTAGCACTAATGCTATTGATGGTTGAATATTCTTTTGAAATTACATCAAACCACAACACGGTCGTTGCTTGGTAGCTTCCTTTTCGCGTTGAATATTCTTTTGAAATTACATCAAACCACAACAAGTATGAAATAGAGGATAATGTAATTAAAGTTGAATATTCTTTTGAAATTACATCAAACCACAACACAAAACCGTGCCATTCCACCAACTCAAATGTTGAATATTCTTTTGAAATTACATCAAACCACAACTTTGCTTTTTACAGGTTTTTCCTCCTCCTGGTTGAATATTCTTTTGAAATTACATCAAACCACAACAATGGGGTTGTAAAAAACAGAGAATCTGTTAGTTATTATAGTTCTGAAACAAGAATTCTCTTTTTTTGTTTACCATTGAAGTGGCCAGTGATTCAATTTTTTATGCAATTATACAATAAATATGTCAAAGAACGTATCTAAAAAAGTTCCAATTGAACCGGAGTATCCGGTAACGGCTTGCTTTTCTTTCCCCAATAATTTATTATGTTTCCGTATTGTTTATCGGTAACTTGTAATATGCTTACCTGACCTTTGTCGGGAACAAAACCTTTAACGCGCCTAATATGGGCATTTGCGCTTTCTTTGCTTGCACAGTGCCTGATATAAACGGAAAACTGCATCATAGTGAAACCGTCTTGTAATAGTTTTTTTCGAAACAATGTTGCTGCTTTACGCTCTTTTTTAAGCGTTACCGGCAGATCGAAAAAAACAAATAGCCACATAATATGATATGCATTTAATCTGATTTCACTCATTTTAAATATCCCATTTGGGGTACACTATTTTATTTGTGTTTTCTTCAAAACATTTTGCAAGTGAAGCGGAAGTTGACGTTAGAGCTACCATTAACGGTTTTCTTTTATCTCTTATTATAACATCTGAAGTTAATACTTTTAAAAGTTCCATTTTTATCTCTTTTGTCAATTCCTGTGTTTCTTTAGTATTCCATAAATCAAATACTATTTTATCGGCAAATGGCCTGTATGGTTCCATTATGTCATCTGCCAGACAAAAAGCATTGTATTTGTTGCTGTGATGAATTCCAAGTGTTGCTAATAATCCCGAACCCGTCAGTGCACGTGCCACGGCAGCGCGTAAAATTGCGTATATGTAGTTGAGCAGATTGTTTGGCGGTATGCCGTACCTTCCGCGAATAAAACTCTTCCCAAAAAGTTCGGGCCAATAGGCTCTTGCCGCAGCACCTTCTCTATTGTCAGCATCATTGCTTTTTACTTGTGAAGCATGATACATCACTTTCTTATGATCTTTATTTAATTTACTCAACAAAGTAGCCTGATTCTCTATTTTTGATACAATGGTTGTTTTCCAAAGCTGTTTTTTCAATGGTTGCGTGGCATTTATCTGTTTTGAAAATAATGTTTGCTGTAAATGATGACCATTCAGGTTTAACAACATGGATGACGGATAATGGGTGTTGTTACAGAATATAATGGCGACATTGTTGTTAATCAATTCTTCTATTAAAGGTAAACTTATGTTTATTTGCTGGTGCTCCAATACCACAAATCCAATATCTTCAACAGGTATTGTTTTTGTTTCGCCCGTACCTTTTGGTTCCGCAACTAACTGTTTATACTTTACTGATAAGCGGTAAGGCTTTGAGAAAAAAAGCGTTCTTTTAATCATAGTTTTTGTAAAAATGTATAAAACCCAGAGAGTTAATATAAAAATCGATATTTTCAACAAGGAAACTAAAATTTGCAGGACTAATCCTCAAATAGGGATGGGGTTTTTCAAAATTAACAGTTGATTCACCAGTAGTTAAGGATTTAGGAACAATGTCGGTGTTGTTTTCTTTTTTATAATCTTCTGTTAACTCTTTTTCATTTCTTGCCTCCATATGGTGTTTAAACTTTAAACGACCATCTTTGTTTAAAATAATTACTTTATAAAGCCTTTTATTTAATTCATTATATTCCAAGTTGTAAAGTTCTTCCGGTTCTTTATCCCAGAACAAAACCAGTGTACCTGTCTTCACGGTTCTTTTAAGAGGAAAGCCGGTTTTAGGGTGTTTTTCAGGAAGCAAAGAAAATGGGTTTCGTTCTTTTCTGTTCTTTTTTTTATTTATTGTAAAGTATTGTCCCGCTTCAAAATTGTTTACCACGATTACTTTTCGTTTTGTCCTGTTTTCTTTCGATTCATATATCCCCATAATATAATTACCGTCGTTTACAAAATAAGAATGTTGTTTGTAATCTTTTTTGGAAATATCGCGATGTATTTTAATTGCCAACGGGTCGGTAACTGTTTTTGCAATACATCTTACTTTTTTAATCGGAGTAAGTGAACCGTCTTTATTTTTTATTGAATAAATGTTAAGTAGTTTGCTTTTAGTGTTCTCTATTTCATTCTTTATTAAATCTTTTTGTGTTTCATTTTCTTCGTTTGAAAGTTTTTTGTTAAGATTTTTTAGAGTTGTCTGTATTTCTTTCTCAATTTTTTTCCCGTTTTCTATAATAGAGCGGATTTGTTCATCTACTATGTTTTTTATATCGCCCGACTCAAGGTTATCAACCGCTTTGCGTACTACATAAACGATTTTATCGGTTTCTTTACCGTCATATTTCTCCTTTACCACAATTGCACCGTAATTGGTTTCTTTATGTAGCGAACCTCTTATGGTATTTCCTTGTTGGTAAATAGGTTTCCCGTTGCTATCTTTTATAATTACTCCCCGTTTCCTCAATTTCTTTTTTGTTTGTTTGGGTAAAGGATTGGGAGTGTAGTGTGACACAAGTATTTCATTTTCTATCTCCATTACATCTTCTGTAAATTTTTCCCAGGGTTTATCAATATTGGGCAGATTGTCTGCATATACTCTTTCTTCATCTTCCCATTGATGATAAATATTTGCCACCGTTTCGTATGCTTCTTTTGTCATACAGGCTATTGTAATAGCATCAATACAATGATGTACATGGCTTTTTCTCTCTTTTTTGGAATAAATATCTTGCAGCCCCCATATTTTTCTGAAATCAGAAACAGCCTGTCCTTTAACAGTATAAACATTATCAAAAAGTGATTTTAAATACAAACGTGTGTATTTTGTGATTATACCGGTGTCAACTATCTGACTGCTTTTAAAGCCGTCAGGAATATTTTTTTGCAAGAAATTACCGTATTTCTTATTCCAATATCCGTATTCGATCATAAAATAATTCTTTTGACGGATGGCCCTGTCTTTTGCTTCTTTATTATCGCTATTTTGTTTGGCTCTCATTTTGTACAGTTGCGCATTCTTATAAGCTTCGTCTCTTTTCTTTTTCCAGTGTTCAATTCTTAAAAGAATTTCGTCGTAATTATTTAATTGCGAAGGTATTTTGTTCCTTTTTGTTTTTCTGTTAAATTCTTTTTCGCAAAGCGTTCGATTTGATTGTGAATTATCGAAGGAAATACTTCTGGGAATAGTGTGTTCAATGTCAAAATTCGGATTTTCACCTAAAAAATCTGTAATACCTATCGTTTTTCCGGTATATATACAAATGTGTTTCTGTTCTTCCCATAATTGATATTTAAGTATATCCGTATCGGTAGGCTCAATTGTTTTTCCTGTTGCTGCCCGGTAGTCTCTTATTATTTGTTGTTTATATTTGTCATGCAATTCTTTACGTTCATTTTGCCACTTTCTTATGGCATATCTTTCGTTGGCACTGTTGAGTTCTCTCGCCATTTCTATATGTACCCTTGTAGCGGGGTCTATAATTTTCTCTTTTAGTAGTTCGTTCACAACTTTTCTAAGCTGGTGTAAGCCTCTCATTGCCATAGGGTTCTTTATTGAGGATATTAATGGACTTCCCAATCGATACTCATTGTGTGCATTTTTTTCAGCAGGTTTATAAACCTCAATATCCGATGGATGATAAAGTTTTCTCAGTTTTTTTTCATCTATGTCAAAATTATCTTTTAAAAACTCTTTAATCCTTTCATCCGTACGTTTTGTTCTTATAAATGCAGGTTTGCCGTACGGATTATCCATTTGTTTTTTTAGGGCCTCAAATGCATTGTTTATTATTTTTTCCTGAAGTTCTTCATCCATGTTTTTCCATGATTTTTCGGTATATAGGCTTTTCATACTTTTTTTAACGTCGTTTAAAACAGCTGATTGCCAATGCGCATTGTCACTCAGCGTTATCCCCTCTTCTCTGTATTTCTCAATTAAGCCGTTTAAAAGGTCGTTTTTCTTTTTTTCAATATTCTGACTTTCAATAATTGCTACAATTTCTTTTATAATTGCATTTTTGTTTTCTTTTTCTTCCCATATTTCTATAGGTATAATGTTTTTCAGATTGGCCAAAATGACTGCATGAGAAAACAAATATCCTTCTTTCAGATAAGGCAGTATATTTTTTATTGCTTTAAGGCTCAGTGAAGCGTAATTTTTATCCAGTTTTATTTTTGAAAAAGCAGTTGCTTCTTCTTTATTCAGCGACAAGTTTTTCTTTGCAAACTCAACAACTTTGTTTTCATTATCAAAAAAATATAGAACATGCCATATGTCATTGATAATCTGATCTTGTGTTTTGCCTTTTCCAAGTCTATATTTTTCAGTAATTTCGTCTTTCCAGTTTTCACCAAAAATACTTTTAAATTGTGCTGCTGTTTTATTTCCTGATATATTGGTTTCCAAATGGTAATTAAAAAAGTATTTTAGCGAATCCCGTTCACTATAAGTGTATTTCGTATATTTAAAACCTTTTGGTGTAAGTTTTTTTGCAATATCCTCAAATTTAAAATTGCTTTTGGATTTTCTCAGAAACAGTGGAATTATTTTCTCTTTTTCTTCATGCGTAAGCATGCGTAATGTTTCGTCTTCGGGTGTTTTTATTTTAATGTTGTTGATAAAGCCATACATTCTGAATTCTTCAAATAATGGATGTGAGGCCGGACAGCGTGTTTTGTTTTTCTCAAAAGTGCAATACCCCACATTCCCTTTTTGTGATTTTAATGGCTGTTGTTTAAATATTTCCTTTTTAATTTCACTCGAAAAATCTTCAGGCAGTTGTTGAACTTTACAAATGGTTTCAAATTCCTCAAGATAATGTTTTTCACGATGTGTATATTTCCCTCTTATTTTTTCTCCTTTTTCATAAAGCTCGTAAAAATATTGCCCGAGCGTTTTTTCTTCTTTTTCTTTTGATAATTGCTCAATACCTTCGTGGACTATACCGTCACTCTCAGTTGTTGTGTCTAATCTGTTACTTAAAAATCCTCTTCGCTGTGTTATATGATACAATGCTCTTCCCAGTATATAACGGTCGGTTATGCTGTTTAAATCCAGTTTCTTTGTTGCTGCAATAGCCCTGTAAAAGTATGGATTCTTATTGTCTGCCTCATTGGTTTTTTGCCATTCCATAAAAGCTGTATTAGAAACAGGATATATTTTTTTATACCTCCATGCATCTAATTCAGTATCGGTAATTTCAGGACAATAATTGTATTTGGTAAGTATCTTTAAAACATTAATCTTTCTTAACCTTCTCCTAAAATATAGTCTGCGTTTACTTCTGAATTCAGTTCTTTGTGCTGCCCGTGATATCTCGTTCCCTTTTTCTATATGTACACCTTCTTGGAATATTCGCACTCCTTTATGCAGTAATTTAAAAGATTCGGTTTTTTCAATTTTTTCGACAACAGCCCAGCCAAGGCTGTTGGTTCCTAAATCTAATCCTAGAATTTTCATGGTAGAGTATATTTTTAATTAAGGTTTGTTTAATTCGCCATAAAATTAAAAAAATAATCTGAGTTTTAATAAATTATTTGTATATTTGTGGCAATTACATCTTACCACAATAAGGCTAAATGCCGTAGGATGGAAAATATCCTTAACTCCTGCTTCGGTGGGAGTTATTTTTTTAACTCAACTTTGCTAATTTTGACGGAATAGCTGTAAGTGTAAATCGCTTGTGCCATTCAACATTTCCAACCTGCCGGGATTTCCAACGCACAATCCAACTTCCAACCCGACAGGTTTGCCCTTTTTCCGTCCTTTCAGGACTCTGCCCGCCCGGCCAGCGGCTACCTGAAAGGACATTCCGGCGCTGCCTCACTCCCGCGTCCCAATTCCGAGTCATCTAATAGGTTGGCCATGTGGGCTGGAATGGCGACGGAATCTCTGCTTGTACTTCTTTTTCAATTTGCAATATTGTACTGATAATATGGTGGTTGTTGCAGTATTTCAAATTCCAATTTTCAAAATACAAATTCCAAACATGTCTGCCTCCGGCTGATAAATCTCAATATTTTAATATTCAATACCCAAAAAGCCTGGGTGATTTAAAAAGTACTTTATTAAAACATTAGCCGGAAGGTTTTGAGATTTGGAATTTCGACATTGGAATTTCTTTTTTTTCCCGGGATGTTGGTACGGTTCCTTACTTACTCATTGTGAACCTGTCCACCGCAGGCAGACTGCTTATTTTCAGTTTATTCTTCATTTCCCAATTCCATATTTTTCAATAAATCTTAAATCGTAACAAACTCCCTGAAATTTTCCCTGTCGATAATCTTACATTCAGCAATCTATGCTTTTACGAAGGTTTTTGGGATTCTTGCTTTTTGTCTGTTTTTCCATTTGAATTCGTATCCGTAAATTTTGCCTCCTGTTTCCTCAACAAAATCAACTTCCTGTTGTTGTTTGGTTCTCCAAAAATAATATCTTGCAAGGCTCTCTTTATATTCAATCTGTTTTATTCTTTCCGAAATAAGAAAATTTTCCCAAAGCGCTCCCTTATCCGTCCTCAATTCCAATGGGTCGAAATTTCCAATTACCATATTGCGGATACCGTTGTCGTAAAAATAAATCTTCTTATTCATTTTTATTTCATTGCGAAGATTACGGCTGAAACTCCCCACTTTAAATACGATAAAACCTTTTTGCAAAATTTCGATATACTTGCTAACCGTATTTTTATCTGAATTTACCGTTTGCGCCAGTTCGGAATAATTTACTTCGCTGCCAACCTGCAAAGCCAATGCCTGAACCAGTTTGTCAAGAACCTCAGGCTTTTGAATATTGGAAAAAGAAAGAATATCCTTGTATAAATAACTGCTCACAAGGTTTTTAAGAACCGGAATCTCATCTCCCGGATTGTTTAATACATCAGGATAAAATCCAAATAACAATCTGTTTTCAAGTTGCTGTTCCGAATATAAATATCCGTGATGATTTTCATATTCTTCCCATGAAACCGGAAACAAACGGTACTCCCATTTTCGTCCCGTCAAAGGCTCATTTAAACTGTTTGACAAATCGAATGATGAAGAACCGCTTGCAAACAATTGAATACCTTTAATTCTGTCCGTAATTATTTTCATTGTAAGCCCTATCCCTTTAATCCTTTGGGCCTCATCAATAAAAACAAATTTGTGTTTCCCGATAATAGAACGGATTTGCTCCGTATTGGGTTCTGTGAGTATTCTTTTTATTTGCGGGTCATCGCCATCAAGCAACAGGTAATCTTTATTTTTTAATATTTTTTCTATTAAAGTGGTTTTGCCAACCTGCCTCGGGCCGAGTAAGATAATGGCTTTCCCCGAACCTACTCTTTTTTTAATCTCTTGTTCCAAATACCGCTTATACATATTGTTTTTTTGCAAAAATAATACTTTTTATGAATATTTTCCCGAATAGTTATAACTTTCGGTGATTTAATTCACCAAAAGTTATAACTATTGGTGAATTTAAAGCTTTTTTTACTCAATAATCTTTTCCAAAAAAATTGATTGGTATTTGAACTTTCAACGGTTACTCCTCAAAAACCGCTGTTTCGGCAGCCTGCAATACCGATTTATCATCGTTTTTATAAACAAAAGCAACCACATGGCAATGCCCTGGAACCCAATCGGGATTAAACGTAAGGTTGTAACTCTTTTCAAAAGTATCGTTGGCGGCAACACTTCCGTTTTCATTAACGGCCTCGCCCCAACTGCTGTTTACGGCAGCCCGCAATACATCCATAAACACATAATTTTCAATGTACGGGGTGGAACCCACCTCGGGGTCCGAATTTTTTTGATAACCGATAATGCTGTCTTCGGTAACGACCACCTGCAGATAATAATCGCCTTCGAGAGCCGAAAGAAACTCCCCGGTAACCGTAGTGGTAAGAGTGTTGTTTTGGTTGTCAAAATGATTGGTAATATTCAAATCCACTACCGGTTCTTCATCCAGCTCTTCGGCCACCTTTGCCGGCCAGCCGGCTTCCGAAATAATACGTCCTTCGGGGTAGGTAACCCGGTCTATCATCCCGTTGGGATTTCCGGCAAGGCTTATTTCAAAATAGTTATCCCATTCGGTACCCGCATCCGAGCGCAAATCCAATGAATAAATGGTGCCGGGTTTGGGAATGGCAAAACTCCCCGCATGAATACTGATGACAATTAACCGGTCTTTGCCGTAGGTTTGTTGCAACTCGTGGGCAACAACGGCAGCACCGGGACAATTGGGGCAGGTATGTCCGGTGTAATCTTCCAACAAAACGGTTTTGGTCACTTTGTTGGTAGTATCCTGGGGGTTATCGTTTTTTTCTTTGTACGGCGGCGTTATCTTTTCGCATGCCGAAAACAGAATAACGGAAACAATAAAAAGGAAAATAATCTTAGCTGCTGTTTTCATCGGTATTCAATTTAAAAGGTACTCGAAATGGTTACATAAAATCCGCTGGAAGCGGGTACGGCCCGGCAAACGCCGCCCACACAAACAACGCCTTCGCGCTGACGTCCGTAGCTTATCGATATTCTGGTCGATTTTAAAGTATAACCAAAGGCAAAGGCGTAATAGTTCGTCCTCTCTTCCTGAACCGGATTGCCGTAATTGTATTGATCCTGAATATTAAAGAACCAGTGGGGCGAAATGGTGTATTCCAGCAATATGGCAGCCCAGTCTCCTTTGTCCTGTTTTGTCCAGAGGCCCTGTAACTCGCCACGCAACGCCTTTTTTGATGTAAATTTATATGTAACGTCAATAAGGGCAATGTTTGAGTAAATATCTTCCGCTTCAGGGTGTCCCTGAATGGTAGCCATATCATAAGTCTGATACATGTATTTTACAAGGCCTTTGAACTTACGTGAGAATTTCCTTTCAATTTCGATATTCAGGTCGCGGTAAAACACCTTATCGCCAAACTTAAAAAACGGAGAGGTATAACCCAGCGTTCCCGGTTCGTTTATGCCGGTGGTATCGTTAACGGGATTCCGTACAATGTCGTTAACCTGTGAATAGTTAAAACTGATGTTGGTCCCGTATTTTCCTCCCAGTTTTGATTTTCTCGGAATTTTATAATTAATCTGTATTTCAAACCCCATCTCACCGTTGGGCTGGGTGGCATAGGGGTACATGGCCATAAGTGCATAGGTGTGCGGATCGGTCAGCGGCGGCAGGAAATTGATATCCAACACGTTTCCTGTTGCGTTTCTGTCCGATTTGAAGCTCATGTTGTCGAGCCGTTTAAACATCAAAAAAGCGCCGAAACCTTTGGTGGAATAGGACAGGCTTGCCATAAGCGACTTACCGGGTTTGTAAATCATATTGTTTATGGCCGAAGGGTCGTTTATTTTATAAGCATATTCGGCGTTAAAATTAAACTTGCCGTAACCCATGGTAACCCTTCCTGCAAAAGCACCCACGTTACGGGGAAGTTTATAAACAGGGTCTTTATCCACCTGATATTTGCTTACTGCGCTTCCGCCGATGGCCATACGGAACTTTGATCCGGCCATTTTTTCAAACATCTGGTTAAAATCCAGAGAGGCGTCAAATCCTTTTACAATACCGCGACCGTTCTTTTGGTATTTGTTCCAGAAGAATCGTTGTGTGCCGTACACTCCTTTCAGCAGCAGTCCTTTTAACGGTTCAAACTGAATTTTTGCACCGTTAATGGAATTGTCATAGGCAAGGGTCCACTCCCAGTAAGAACGCAATATCAGCCCGTTCCCGAATTGTTCGTAAAAATTCCCGACGGTAAAACTAAATCTGTCGGTTGTGTAAGAGGCCCACAAATGAGGAAACCCGTTGCCTTCGAGCCGCGGGTCGAAACCGGCCATGGGCGGGAGGTAAGCTTCATAACGCAAACCTGCCGAAAAATTTCCCAATGTATAAGTCAGGTCGGCAAAACCGTTCATGCCGAATGCTTTTCCGTTAATCAACGAATCGGTAATGTGAAGTGCTTTGTCGGGATGATAATATTGACCGTCAAGCTCAAAACTTCCGTGAATCTCCGATTTTTTCCAGACGTCACTTATTTGGGCATCGACAAGGGTGGTAAAAAACAACAAAGCAATCAGGGGTAATAACTTTTTCATTCGTTTGTATTTACTGAATTATTGAACAAATTGTTTTTCAAATGAGATTGTTTAAATTTAATTAATCAACTGTATTATGAATATTGGAAATCAGAAAAGTGAATATATTATCAATAGACCCACCCCTGCCCCTCCGAGGAGGGGAGTAATGGAATTCATTTTCTGATTTCCAATATTTTACATTTATTACCATTACTTTAATTTTAGACAATCTCACTCATTTTTCGAAACGCACGGGCTTCATTGAAAAAGCCCGCTAATCCTGAAATATTAATGGCCGGAAATATCTTCCCCTTTGGCAACTTTTTTTATCAGTTCAAACATTTCGTCTTCCAGGCCTTCGTAGTAAGAGGTGTGCTGGTAAACAATATTACCGTTTCCGTCCAGCAGAAAGGTATGGGGAATCATGTTTACATTCATGGCCCGTTTAAAATCACCGTTTGGGTCGAGCAGGACGGTAAACGGCCAGTCTTTTCCGCTGACAAAAGGCAAAACCTTGGCAGTGGAACGTGAGTCGTCGATGGAAACGGCATAAATCTTCACACCGGTTTCTTCTACCCAGTCTTCATATACTTCGCTGTAAGCATCCATCTCTTTTTTGCAGGGTTTGCACCACAAAGCCCAAAAACTGATGATGGTCGGTTTGCCGGGATTTGATATTTTGGCAGTGTTAAACTGTTCTCCGTCAAGTGTTTTTATCATAACGGACGGGAGCTTTTTCATCTGTGTTTCCTGCTGGGCCGACAGATAAAATCCGAAAAGGAGAGCAATGGTTGTTAAAACTATCTTTTTCATTTTTTGTTGTTTAAATATTAATACTTTTTTTCTTTGTTCGTTTTGATACAATTTTTGCCCCAAAGGTAAAAATCATTTAAAAACATGTACTGAACCTGTTCAAAATCTTATTAATTAGACGAATTATAAGATATTGAAAACCAGAAAAGTGAATATCTTTTTTAATAAACCCACCCCTACACCCCTCCAAGGAGGGGAATTGCGGAATTCATTTTCTGGTTTTCAATATCTTATATTCATTATCAATATTTCAGCAAGTTCCCTTTAACAAAGGAATTATTTTTCCCTCCGGAACTTTGTTTTGCACCTAATGACAACCGGATACCGGTTAGTGTTGCAAAAGCCATTCCTAAATATACACTTCCAGCAAACGGGCTTTACCGTTGGGGGTCAGGGTTATGTTGTTTATCACGTTGGGGATGACCACCGCTTCGCCCAGGGCAAGGTCAAGTTCTCCCTCTTCCCATCCCAGTTTTACACTTCCCTCAACACCAATGTAAATAACAAAAGAGTCTATCTCTTCAAAATCCTTTGATATGGCAGTGTCGAACCACAGCAGGTTTGTTGTAAACACGGGGCAGCGTACCACATCCACCGTTTGGTTCAGTTTTTCTTTGTAATGTGTTTTGTAATCGGGATATACCGTAAAGTCGATGGCTTCCAGTGCCTCTTTGGTGTGCAGTTCACGTTTCATCCCCGAAGCATCAATTCTGTCCCAGTCGTAAATGCGGTAGGTTGTGTCGGAGGTTTGTTGAATTTCGGCCAGCAGTATTCCCGGCCCCAAAGCATGCACCCTGCCGGCAGGAATAAAGAAGACATCGCCTTTTTTTACCTTCTCGAAATTCAGTATCTCTTTCAGTTTTTTCTCTTCAAGATATTTCAGATATTCAGGTTCCGTAACCTTTTTGCTGAAACCGCTAATGAGCTCTGCCCCCTCTTCGGCATCAATAATGTACCACATTTCGGTTTTTCCGTTTCCAAGGTTTCTTTTGGCGGCCAGTTCGTCGTCGGGGTGTACCTGAATAGAGAGCCAGTCGGCTGCATCAATGTATTTTATGAGCAATGGGAATTCATTGCCGTGCTTTTCGTAAACGTCGTCGCCCACCAGGTCGCCCATGTAAATTTCTACCAGTTCGTTGAGTTCGTTACCGGCCAGAAATCCGTTTTTTACGGTTGTCGGGTTGCCTTCCACTCCCGAAACCACCCATGCTTCACCGCAATTGGGGAGGTTACCGTAATCCATATGCAACACCTCTTTTATCTTTCTGCCACCCCATATTTTGTCTTTGAATACGGGATTAAATTTTAACGGATAGAGTTTGTTCATCGGAATATTGCTTTTAATTTTATGCAAAATTAATGTATCTGTGGTAATATCAAAGAGGGGGCTGAATAACCGGTTGTAAATGATGAACTCTGCAATTTTCTTGTTTCTTTTATTTTTTTCTTAATTCCGGATTGGATTCGCAATTAATGATATCGGATATCCGACATAAGATATTAGAATTAAGAATGGAAACTGCGGCAGGGTTTTACCATGAAAGGGTAAAATATATGTAACACCGTACGGAGCTTTGCGGAGCGGTGCGCAAGAGAATGATGTCAGGTTTTGGCGGGTTCTGAGGAAACCCGGGTATGGGTAGTGTGTTGGTGTTTCCGAAGAATCTCCAAATGAATTAATAAATGTTATTGTTGTAATAAAAAGTAATAGAAGCATTAGAAGAGGACAGCAGATTGCTATACCTAAAGGTATGCAACTGCAAGCCTGCAGATTGCGATGCCTGCCGGCATGCAACTGTAAACCCGGCCGCCCAAAAAAACAAACCATTAAATATCGGGGAATTTTCTTTTAGTCAGGTAATGAATCCCTTCAAACGGGATGTAGCCCATTTTTTGAAATGCCGCAAAGGAATCGGTGTTGTACTCTTCAATCAGACAGGCGTAAATGTATATTTCACGTTCTTCGAGCCATTGTTCGGCGCGGCGAACCAGCTCGCGGGCAATACCCATTTTTCTGAACTGCGGAAGTACGGCAACCCTGTTTATCCACCCTTTGCGACCATCGTGGGTAACCAGTACCACACCGGTCTCCCGGCCGTTTTCAACAGCAAAGATAAAGGTGCCGCAATTCTTTTCCATCTCTTTTTCAAGCATTTCGCGACTATCGCGTCCCTGCGGTTTGTACGGCAGCCCTGCCGCTTCCCACAAAGAGATAATCACCGGATAATCACCTTTTTTATAAAACCTGTATTCCATCGTACAATAGTTTAATGCGATTTTACGTTCTTTCCGTGTAAAAATAAACAAATAGAGCGAAACATTGCTTTCGGAGTTGAATATACCTATTTTTGCAGGCTAAAACATGTGGGTCATGGAAAATAACAAAAACATACAGCAAACAGCTCAGACACAGCCGAAACACAGCAATTTGTGGTTATATGTGGTTTTGGTGGTTTTGGCATTGGGAATTATCGGCCTTTCCATTTGGCTGATATCGGTAAAAAACAACATGAGGGAATTACTCGCCGAAAAAGAGGCGCAGAAAATCGAGCTGGAGCATGAACTGGATTCGTTGATGCAGGTTCATGAGGAGATTAAAGATGCTTACGGAACGCTGTCGGATTCGCTGGCGGCCAAAGACAGTATTATCAGGGCCAATGCCAAAGAGATTAAAAAGCTGCTGAATACCAAATGGGAGTATTACAAAGTAAAGAAGAAACTGGCACGGCTGCAGGTTATTTCGCAGAATTATATTCGACAGATGGATTCGTTATACACTGTGAACCACGCACTTACCGAGGAGAACTTTAAGATAAAAGAGGAGATAAAACTTGAGAAGCGCAAAAATGCGGAACTGGCAAAACTAAAGGAGAAACTGAACAATAAGGTAAAGGAAGCGGCAGTGCTCTCCACTTACAATTATGAGGTGGGCGGAATTCACATTGCAGGGGGCTCCCGTGAAAAACCTACCAATAAAATCAGGCGCCTCGACAGGATAAAAGTTTGCTTTACCATTGGTAAAAACAGTGTTGTTCAACCGGGTACCAAAACCATTTATATCCGCATAGCACAACCCGACAAAAAGATACTTACCAAAGGCCGTACAGATGAGTACACCTTTATGTATCTTGGCGAAAAACTGCAATATTCCATAAAGAAAGCAGTGGAATACAACAACGAGCCGGTGGATGTGTGTGCTTACTGGAACCGTCGCAAAACACAGGAGTTGAAGCCCGGTCTTTATCATGTGGATATTTTCGAGGGAGATAACAATATCGGGCACGCTACTTTTACACTGAAGTAACAGGTTTTTTGGCTCACCGTAAATATTAGGGGGTTAAAAAACATATTTATCTTTGTCGGGAAAACCTATACGTGAGAAGAGGGAGGTTTATTATAAATTCATCAATTTTTTAGCCGCTTCGGATGAAACCTTGAATTCGTACTTTTGAAGGGTATCCGACAGCACCACTTTTTTTTGAGACGGGATAAACTCTTCTATCAGGTTCTTATTTATTTTAACCGACCGGTTTATTTTTATAAAATTTTGGCCGGCAAGTTGTTTGTTTTGTGTTTCATCGGGGTTTACCGCAACAATTTCTTTACCGTCAATCAGATAGATGCGCAGGTTTTCTTTTTCTGTTTTACAAAAGACTATTTCATTGGCAAACAATCGCAGTGTCCCCTCTTTGGTCTCAATGTCAATTTTATTCCGGTTTATAAAATCTTTTAGTTTCTCAATTTTTTCAAAAATATTCTCTTTTCCTCTGGTAAAATAAAACCGTTTTACGGCTTCCTGTACCTGTTCCATCGACAGCGGTTTGTGCAATGCGTCGATAGATGCATAATTCATAGCCTTTTTCAGTTGTTCGTCATACGCCGATACAAAGATAATTGAGGGAATTTTCCCCAGTTTTGAGAGTTTATCAATAAGCCAAAAACCGTCGTTTCCCGGAAGTACAATATCCAGAAATATAAGATCGGGTTGTAAATCGGTAATCATTTCCAGAGCCTGTTGGGCATTTTCCGCTTTTCCGGCAATTTGAATTTCCGGGTCAAGCTTTTTCAATAAAAGCTCTATATAATCGCGTGCACCTGGCTCGTCGTCGATAATTATTGTTGATACTCTTTTCATTTCGAACGGTATTATTCCAATTTACGTTTATGTTTAAAAAAACTTTTTATAGTTATAAAGTTTGTATAACCCACCCCTGCCTCCCGACGTAAAGTCGGGACAGGCTCTCCGAGGAGGGGAACTTTGTTTCCCAATATAGTTTCTACTCATATTAAACACTTTTCATCCATTTAACGGTTATATTTTGGTTAACGGTACTTATCTCCCCTCCTTGGAGGGGATTAAGGGGTGGGTTTTTATTATACGCTTAATTATCAAATAGTTTGGTCAAATAATTAATCTTGTGATTCATTTTATTAAAACTTTTTATAGTTATAGAGTATGTATAACCCACCCCTGCCTCCCGACGTAAAGTCGGGACAGACTCTCCCGGGAGGGGAACTGTTTCCTTTCCAATATAAATTCTTCTAATTTTAATCTTTCTTTTTACCAATTTGACAGTTTTGTCTTAAATTTTCAATATCACATTAATCACTTTCCAATTTTATTTCAATTATAACCCGGGTTCCGGCCGGATTACCTTTGTTGTCGAACAAATCTACATATTCAAACGATATCTCATTTCCTTTGAGTTTGCTGTTGAGGAAAATCATATCTTCCAGCAGTGCCAGTCCCGAACCGGTACGGAACAGCGATTTTTTTGCCGCCTCACGCCCAATCCCGTTGTCTTCCACAATAACGGTTATTTTTTCCTTATCCTCTCTGAGGCTTACCAAAACCTTTTTTACTCCCGGTTTCCTTTTCAATCCGTGTTTCAATGAATTTTCCACCAGTATCTGGATAAACATGGAAGGAATCTGAAACATCAGGTTTACATTGTCGTCAATGTCAATTGTGTATTCAAAATTTTCTTTAAAACGTAATCTTTCCAGTTCCAGATAATTTCTGATAAAATTCAGCTCTTCATCCAGAGTAACGTAAATGGTGTCCCGTTTTTTCATCAATCCCTGCAACAATCTGCCAAACCTCACTATCTGTATTTGTGCCTCATCCAGATTACCTTTGGCAATGTTTCCCGCAAGCCCGTTCAGTACGTTGAAAGTAAAATGCGGATCCATGTGGTTTTTGATGGTTTTCATTTGCAGGGTGGTTAATTTTTCTTCCACTTCACGCTTTTTCCGCTGGTTTAGCTGCTGCAACCGCTGGGCAAACCACAATATTAATACAATAAACCCGTACAATCCGAGCCATAAAGGATATTTAAGGTAATACCAGGGGTCGGGCAGGTAGCTGTAATAGTAAACCCTGTCTTTGGTTTTTACATAAATCTCGTTTTGTTGATTTCTGCCGTTGTGTTTTATTCCAAATGATTCATAAAAGCTACTAAAAGCCGGCAGGTTAACGTCAACTACAACGGGATTTTTCAGGTTTTCGTCGTAAATTACCAGATTTCTATCTTCGTCGAGAAAAATATATTCGGGATTCCGGTCGTTGTTTATGTCTTCCTTGAACTTAAAGCCTATATCCGGCAACGATTCTCCTTTTCGGGTTATGTTGAAATTTTCATCCAACAGTACAAAACGTTCGTTATCAACTATGAATAAAAGATAGTCACCCCCGTTGATGTTCATCACCGTTATAAAAGAAACATCCTTTGTGTTAAACAGTTGTGTTAAATCAATTTCCTTTGTAATTTCAAAACTGCTGTCGGTAAACGCCAGTTTTTGTGTGGCGGTATCTTTTGAGATAATGGCAACAAATTTTTTGCCGGTTTTTCCTTTCAAAGGGATTACCCTGGTTACACCGGGAGAACCTGTTCTTTTTACAGGTTGAAAAAGAAACCGCAAGTTGTTATCGAATCCCATAAACCAGGAAAAATAGTCTGAAAAAGGTATTCCCATGTTGTCAGGAATATTTTCAGGCGTTGTAGTATTCACAAAGATTTCGGGGATATGGTCGTTATTTAAATCGGTTATCTTCATTCCCGAAAGAGCTGCTCCTGAGGAAGGGCTTTTGGTAATTACATCGTGTGCAAGGTCATAACTAAATATAAACCTCGGTTGTCTCGAATAACCGGCTTTAAACAATACGATGAGTTCATCAATTCCATCACCGTTCAGGTCGGCTGATTTATAAGACGGTGTATAGTAATCGCAGGTATTGTCTCTTTTCCATACAGTAGTTATGAATTTCTTTTTGAAAAGGTAATCCTCATTGGGACAGGGTTGAAAAGCACCCATAAAAACGGAATCGTCAATGTGGTAAAAAACATAAATCTCTTTGTATCCGTCGTGATTGAGGTCGAAACAGGCAAAAGAATTATACAAACCATCTTTAAAATGTCCCGGAAAGTTCCATTGACCGTAGTTATATCCTTTGCCGGTCATAACTTTTATGGATGCCGTACCTTTTAATACATTATGAAACTGGATAATCCGTTCGTCGATGGAATCCCCGGCCAAATCGCAGTAAGTAACTCGCGATTTTTCTTTTTCGGCCCTGTGTTTGTCAACCAACACCACCTTATAACGTGAAACGGGGTTGGGTAAAAAGAGGATAATCAGCAACGTAACCGGCACCGCAAGGAACAAGGGGCTGGAGATGATGGAGAGGAGTGTGGGTTTGTGGGATTTTTTATTCATTTATAAATTGTTTATCACGAGGCAGATTAATGTCCATTGCTTCTGAATTTTTTCATTTTCGTAAGCGATAACAAAGTTAAAATATTTTCGAGAAAAACTATCACCCTGCCTTTGCCGATTTACCCGCAGTAGGAGGGCAGGCAGGCGTTAAATTCGTGTAATCAGATGACAAAAAAATCATCGAATTACGCGGATTACACGGATTTATTTTCGCCTGCGGCGGATTTAATTTTGTTCGTTCGATTTATACGGGATTGGTTAATAACGGGCTATATTTTAACATCTTCTATAATTCAATGATTATCTTGTTACAAAAAAACAATTGTAAAAACGTTCTTTTTTATGCCACCGGTATAAAGAAAAACCATAATCCGTTAAATTCGTGTAATCAGATGACAAAAAAATCATCGAATTACGCGGATTACACGGATTCATTTTCGCCTGCGGCGAATTTAAATTCATGTTATGCCAATTAAATTTTGGTAGGTAGTTCGATTTATACGGGACTGGTTAATAACGGGCTATATTTTAACATCTTCTATAATTCAATGATTATCTTGTTACAAAAAACAATTATAAAAACGTTCTTTTTTATGCCACCGGCATAAAGAAGAACCATAATCCGTTAAATTCGTGTAATCAGATGATAAAAATATCATCGAATTACGCGGATTACACGGATTTATTTTCACCTGCGGCGAATTAAATTTTGCTCATTCGATTTATACGGGACTGGTTAATAACGGGCTATATTTTAACATCTTCTATAATTCAATGATTATCTTATTACAAAAAAACAATTGTAAAAACGTTCTTTTTTATGCCACCGGCATAAAGAAGAACCATATTCCGTTAAATTCGCATAATCAGATGACAAAAAAATCATCGAATTACTCGAATTACACGGATTTATTTTCGCCTGCGGCGAATTTAGTTTTGTTCGTTCGATTTATACGGGATTGATTAATAACGGGCTATATTTTAACATCTTCTATAATTCAATGATTATCTTGTTACAAAAAACAATTGTAAAAACGTTCTTTTTTATGCCACCGGCATGAAGAAGAACCATAATCCGTTAAATTAGCGTAATCAGATGACAAAAAAATCATCGAATTACGCGGATTACACGGATTTATTTTCGCCTGCGGCGGATTTAATTTTGTTCGTTCGATTTATACGGGATTGGTTAATAATGGTCTGATATTAAACTGTATAGCTGTTTTTTTATATTTCGTCCCTACGGGACTAACAGGTGTCGGGGAATAATTTTTCTAAAAATATTCCGTCCCTATCGGGACTATTTTTACCTCGATTAATTGTTTTTGTGTTTTCCTGTTCGATGTATTGTTGTAGTAATTGCTAATATTTTATTGGCTTGATAAAATATTTTGTGCATGAAAACAGGATTGCGAACACTTTTAAACATGAAAAGGAAAAAAATGGAATCAAATTCCATTTTTTTCCTTTTTTTCATTTCAGTACACCATAACAGATTCCCACGCCATTCCAACCCGCAAAGCCAACTTTTCGATGGCTCGGAATCGGGACGCAGGAGGGGTGGCATCCGGTGAAACCCCAATTAATAAATTCCAAATTCCAAACGTATTCATCGCAGGCTGGCAAATCCCAAAAGCCTGATGTACAGACAATGTTTAATAATCAAATGAGTATAGGATAATCAGCTACGGGCGAACTATCAGTTTCATCCGGTTAATTGGATGACAACTCACAAACCGCTATTTCCCTACTTTAAACCGGTAAACATTGGCACCCTGTCCTACGGTATAACCGAGATAGGGGCCATGGAAAAAGACCTTGTACATACCCAGACGGGTGTGGACAATGTCCACCGGAGTCCAGGTGGCACCGCCGTCCTGTGTGTGATACAGCTTTGTGCTAGCATAGTCGCCCACATCCATAACATTTACGGTGGCATAACCCTCTTCGGTACTTAGAAACCACACCGAGCCGAAACTATCAACATCCGTAACATTGTATTTTTCCCATGTATTACCACCGTCGATGGTTTTGATAACAAAAGCAAAACCCTGGATTTCACGGCCCACCATCCAGCCGATGTTCTCGGTAAGGAAAAAGGCACCGTAAACATCATCGTCACGGGTGATACCCGAAGCGTTGAGCTGTTTGCCTTCCCAGGTTTCACCTCCGTCTTCCGAAACCATTATATATTGTCGCAACGGGTTGCTCTGGTCTTTCAGGTTATAAATCACCCCTTTTGTGTTTCTGAAAGTAATTTTCGGAGCTGTGGGCATGTCATCATAATAATAGGGGATTTCAATGGGTGTATGCGGTGGGTAATTGCCTGCGGTAGCATCGGCCGGAAATATTTTATATTGATCTTCATTGTAAAAATGGCCTGTTGCAATGAGTAATCCCGAAGATCCCACATCAACATCCGAAACAACAAAATTCTCATATGTTTCATATATTTCATCACCGGAAATATAAGTTATGGGTTGCCAGCTGCCCGAAGAATACACTTTGCCGGTATATGTTTTTGTAAGGATTTCGTTTTCGTTGATAAAGATTATTTTTTTAAAAGCCTCCATAAAGCCTTCTTCAGGAGTAATTTTTTCCCAGGTATTGCCTCCGTCGTCGGTTTGAAGCATATACCCTCCGAAACCGTATGCATTTCCACCCGACATCCATCCTTTATCGGCACTTGAGAAAAAGACATCGGTGTTTTCGGTTTCATCGCTTTGATTCAAATACGAGTGGTCCTGAGCTTCCCATGCGGCATTGAGCAGGCTTATTTGAATGGTGTCGGAGGCTACCGTTTCGCTTCCCGAAATTTCATTGACAACTAGGGTATGTTCGCCATAGCTTACGGCAGAGGTGTTCCAGGTATAATTCCAGGGCTCCTGGTCAACACTTCCGAGGAGGGTGCCGTCGGCATAAAAATCGAGGCGTGTGGGGTCGGGGCCCGTTACCCTGGCCGATAAGGTTACCGGTGAGCCCAGTGGCAGCCATTCGCCGTCGGCAGGACTTTCGAAAAACACACCCGTTTCCATGGGTTCGTTCTCCAAGTGCATCAGGGTATAATCGAACAGACAGAATTCGGAACTCCATTCTTCATCAAAAATCAAAACGTCAACACGAATACCTGTTTCCGATTGCACCCCTATTTTATAATCCAAATCCCAGTTGCCTGTTGCTGTATGCAGTTGGGCATCCAATTGCGAACATGCCGTAACATTGGCAAAGGGACCGGCCACGCCATAGAGCAGCAGGCTTACTTCGGGGCCTACATTGGCTTTTAAGGTTGCCGAAAGGTCTAACTGCGGAGGATAATAATCCACATCAAATGTTTTCTCTTTAATAACACTCCAACCGTTTTCACCGGTATATCGTGTTCCTAACTTTCCGTTAAAACTTTCGGAAGCGCCGGTGGAAAAGTTGGCTGTAACCGTGCCGTCGGCCTCAAGAAAGAGTTCGATTTTGGGAACAAAAACCACCGGAACGGGCCCCACGGAAAAAGTCCATGGCTCAAAATAAAATGTAGCCAGCGATACCCTTTGGTGTGTGCTGTATCCGTAATCGGAAACAACATTGACGGATGCGCTTTGGTTAATTTCGACACCCGATTCAAACAGGGTAACTTCCACATCGGGCGGGACACACAAAATGCAGTAATCCCAGTCGAAGTTAAAAAAGAACTCCAGATCAAGCCGTGTGTTTCCCGAAACCGTTAACTTTTCGTTGCCGCTGCCGAAATCCATACTGTAGTCCATGTCGAAAATTGTAAAATCGGTGTTTTTAGCTGTTTTCAGCTTTACCCCGTCGGCAAGAACCATGCGCTTTATTTGCGATACTTTCAGTTTACCGCTGTTAAAACGGATGCTTCCCTGCAACACGGCTTCGGTAAGGCCGGCCTGTTCGGTATAAACTTTCGTTTCGCCTTTTGCCGCCTCTATTTTTGTTACCTTTCGCAGGTATCCGTACGGAGCCTGTTCCGAAGCACTGTCAACCAGAATATCGCCAACGGCCATATTTTTTATCAAATCGGTTTGGCCGGTAAAGGTGAAAGTAAAGTCGGAGGTATCGATATTGGCAATGGCATTACGCGTATTTTCATCCATTACTTTGGTAATATCGGCTACTACAACTCCTTCCGGCGGTTCAGGTTCCGGGTCGGGTTTCGGGTTTTTCTTTTTACAGGCAAAAGGTGCCGTCAAAATAAGCGATACAAGAAGAAGGGTTATCAGTTTTTTCATCTGTCTTTTTCTTTTAATTAATTTGAAATTATTTATTCATTCCAATATTTATATTAAAGTTAACTCATTATTAATTAGCCCTGCATAAAATTAATTAGCCCTGTATAAATTGAATAACTAAATTGTAACGTAAGATGAATTTATTCCCTTTTGCAGCGGGAATAAATTCGCGTAATCCGCGTAATTCGATGAGAAAAAATCATCAAATTACACGGATTTGACGAATTATAGTTCTTCTTCTCACCAATGGCGAGAAGAAGAACGGTTGAACAAATGATTTTTGAAACAAAATATCATAAGTTTGAAATATTTTCTATCTATTTGGCATTGGTATTTCCGTAATTGCCGTACATTTTTGGCCAGCCCGATGTAGCAAGTTTGTGTCCGTCGCCTTTGAAACAGCGGACTTTTTTCTGTTCGCCCGAAACGATAATGAGATTTCCGTCGTGTGTTAAAACGGGAGGATGAAGGTTGCCGAACTCTATACCGGCACCGGTTTCGCTGTTCATTTTCCAGTTTAATGTACCATCGTCTTTTACCGAATAGAGTCCGAACGTTTGCCCGTCGTACATGGTTCCGTTGTCGGAAATGATTGCTGCTCTGGAAAAGAAGGGGTTGACAATTATACCATCGTGAATGTCGGTGGTCCAGATTACGGTTCCGTCGTTGCTCATTTTAATCAGATTTCCATCATTGTTGGCGATGAAAATGTCGCCGTCTCCCGAAAGCAAAATATCGCTGGTACTTCTGTCGAACGAATTACCAAGTTCAATGGTTCTGATAAGTGTGCCCTGAGGCGATACAATCCATATTTTCTCTTCACGGATATAGATATTCCCGTCGTTATCAATAGGCATACTTAAAAAGGGAGAAATAAACTCAGTAGATTTGAATTTTGAATCGTAATAATGTACTGCCCAGGTGGAATCTATGACATTACCGTTGTCGGTATAGCAATAAAGATAATCGCCATCATTAAAATAGAGGTTGTTTCCGTTTCCCACTGCTGCCATTACGGTTCCGTCAGATGGTAATTGTTTGACATACAATTCATTTCCATCAAGGTCGAGACTCAACAAAAAGGCATAAAAAGTCTGGCCTGAGAAGAGATAAATTTTGTTGTTGGTAATAACCAGTTGGGGCATGTAGATAAAATCGTAATCATCGGTCAGGTTTCTGTTCCACAGCAGCGAGCCCGATGCGGCATCATAACAATAAACACCTACGGGGTCGGATACGGGGACAAAAACTTTCCCGTTGTAAAAAGCCACATCGCTGGTGGAGCCGGTGGCTTCAATGGTATTTTTCCAGCGTTCGTTACCGTCTTTGTCGAGACTTACTACAACTACCGAGTTGGTTTCCATATCCGCCATTGAGAGGTAGATGTTGTCGCTTTCGTCAAGTGCAGGGGTAATATCGTTTAATGAATAAACCCCGATTTCATAGGTCCAGCAATTTTCATGGCCGTTATCACCATTACCGCCACCCGGAATAATCGGGTCTTTTCCACCGCAGGAAGATAAAAACAGCGACACGGTAAGTGTCATTACAATCATGGTTAATAAACTTCTCATTTTCATCATTTTTTACTTTTTTTAATTTTGATTTATTTATTAATTACTACTATAAATGTTCTTTACGGAAAACTGAAATCTGCCGGCGGGCATATTATTTCCCGTCTCTATTTTTACAGCCTCCTTTTTAAGAATTACATTCATTACTTCTACTTGCGACTTAATAATTATGTGGTTCCAAATCCAAAGGACCGTATTATCTGAAACATATTTATCGCACAATACGTCTCCCGCTTTTTCCTTGCCTATGTATTCAAAACCCATTTCTTTCAGCATTGAATCGGCAACTCTGTTTTTGGCAACTGAATGGTTGTTTTGGGATATTGTTTTAACGACGGGTTTGTTTTGATTGGAATTGTAAATAAAAACGGAATCGTTTTTTTCAATGTATAGTTCCGTTTGTTTTTTTCCTGTTTCCGTGGTTGTTTGTTTACAATCGTAGTATAAGTTGCCGAAATCATCAAAAAAGATTACCTCGGTACCACTGATATTTCCTTCGATCCGGTATTTTATCATACCCGATTTAAAATCGTACCGGTGTTGGCTGATAAGTGTTCCCGAAATCATTACGACCATTATTACTACAAAAAAATATTTCATTAAATAATTTGCTTTGAAATCCGGTACAAATGACTGCAAATTTTGCGATTTGGAAATCACCCGAAAGGGTGATTTTTCATGTAAAAAACGGATACTTATGTTTTAAATAGCCTTAGATAGTTGCCGGAGTTTTAGAGTAGCAGGGTGTTGGATTGGTGCATGACCCGAATTCATTTCTGCAAATTAAAATTCAGCTCCGGATTCACTTTCTATTTAGTAACTGTCAATGTTCTCCGTTTTACATCTGTCCACCCCTCTTTGTCTTTAACCTGTAACCCGACTTCATAATTTCCTGCTTCGGTGAATTTATGTTGCGCTTGCGGTTCTAAGGAGTACTCTGTCCAGTCGTGATAACCGGTAAAATCCCAGCTGTAAAGTAATGAATCGGAGCCCTGCTCGGGATCGGTACTTGCAGAGGCATCAAAAGTGAAAACCGTGGATGTGTCTCCGGTTTCAGGTGTAACGGTAAAATCGGCAGATGGCGAATGGTTTTCGTCGGCTCCGGGAACTTTTTGACAGGAGAAAAATGTGATGACAATCGGAATGAATATGAAAAACAATAAATGTGTCGGTTTCATTTTTTTGAAATTAATTTTGCTCAAAAATAAAAATTTCCACTCTTTACAGGATAAAATAAAAAATTTTTATTTTTGCCGCCTCGTTACGGGGCATTAGCTCAGTTGGCTAGAGCGCGTGACTGGCAGTCACGAGGTCAGGGGTTCGACTCCCCTATGCTCCACAAAAAAGGTTGTTAATCGTATGATGGCAACCTTTTTTATTTTTATTTCTCAATGAATAAATCATTGTATCTTTAACAAATAAATTTAACCTTGTAATCATGAAAAAAAGAACAATTATTACCGTATTAACATTTGCATTATTTGCTGCTATTCTTGTAATGCAATCTTGCAAAAAAGAAGATAAAAATCAGTTACCTGCTTGTAAAATCACCACTCCTTCCGACGGACAACAATTTGCTGTGGGCGATACCGTAAAAATAGTAGTGGAGGCATCCGATAATGACGGAACCGTTGCAAAAGTAGATTGCTATGTAAACGGTCAACAAGCAGCTTCGGCTACCAATGCTCCGTATATTTTTCTTTGGAATACCGAAAATGTTCAAACGGGTGACTATAATCTGAAAGCAACAGCTACCGACGACAAAGGCGGCACGGCATCAGATGATATTTCGATAACACTTGGTTCCGCAAAAAAGTGAAAATACGGTGAGGATCAGATTACCGGTATCCTTTTACCCATTTTCCCGTTTGAACCGGAATATTTTCTTTTGACATTATTTCATAAAAATATACTCCGTCGGGAAGTGTTGCGGTGTTAATACCGGTTTTTCCACTGTTCAACTTTTCTGTTATGACTTTGTTTCCGTTCAGGCTAAATAACATTTCCCCTCGTTTTCCAAACTACTTCCTTTAACTTTACTATTTTCGCAGCCTGAATTTTTTTTTAAAACGTTAAAGCAGATGTTACGGACACACACTTGCGGCGAACTCCGCCTTTCGGATGTAAACAAAACGGTAATTTTAAGCGGATGGGTACAGCGTATTCGCGACAAAGGAGGTTTGATATGGATTGACCTGCGCGACCGCTACGGCATAACGCAGTTGTTGCTCGAAGAGGGACGAACCGGTGCCCAACTCATAGAAAATGCCAGAAAACTGGGACGTGAATATGTAATAAAAGTTACCGGAAAGGTGATTGAACGGGTATCGAAAAACCCCAAAATGGATACCGGAGACATTGAAATAGATATGGAATCCATTGAAGTGTTGAATGAGTCCAAAATTCCTCCTTTCACCATTGAGGATGATACCGACGGCGGCGAAGAGTTGCGCATGAAATACCGTTATCTCGATTTGAGAAGAAACCCGTTGAAAAACAATCTGTTATTGCGCCACAAACTTTCGCTGGAAACCCGAAAATACTTAGACAGCCAGAATTTTGTGGAGGTGGAAACACCTTACCTCATTAAATCCACACCCGAGGGTGCCCGCGATTTTGTGGTTCCTTCGCGTATGAATCCGGGAGAATTTTATGCGCTGCCGCAATCGCCGCAAACCTTTAAGCAACTCCTGATGGTTGCCGGTTACGACCGTTATTATCAGTTGGTGAAATGTTTCCGTGACGAAGACCTGCGTGCCGACCGTCAGCCCGAGTTTACACAGATAGACTGCGAAATGTCGTTTGTGGAACAGGAAGATGTTCTGAATACTTTTGAGGGACTTATTAAATACCTTTTTAAAGAGATTAAAGGTATTGAAATAGAAGACCTGCCCCGTATGAGCTTTGACGAAGCCATGCAAAAATACGGTTCCGACAAACCGGATATCCGTTTCGGGATGGAATTTACGGAACTGAATGATGTGGCTCAAAACAAAGGCTTTCGGGTTTTTGACGATGCAGAGCTGGTGGTGGGAATCAATGCCCCCGGATGTGCCGGCTATACCCGCAAGCAATTGGATAAACTGACCGATTTTGTAAAACGGCCTCAGGTAGGTGCCAAAGGGCTTGTTTATGTAAAATATAATGAGGACGGTAGTTTCAAATCTTCGGTTGATAAGTTTTTTAACGCGGATGATTTGAAAAACTGGGCCGATAAGTTCGGTGCCCGGCCGGGAGACCTGATGCTGGTACTTTCGGGAGAGAAAGACAGTGTAAGAAAACAGTTGAATGAATTGCGCCTTGAGATGGGCGAAAGGCTGGGGCTTCGCAATCCGTCCGATTACAAACCGCTTTGGGTTGTGGACTTTCCGCTGCTGGAGTGGGATGAAGAGACCCGGCGGTATCATGCCATGCACCATCCGTTTACTTCGCCCAAACCTGAGGATACCGGTCGTCTCGAATCGGACCCGGGGAGTGTTCGTGCCAATGCTTACGACTTGGTAATCAACGGTGTTGAGATTGGCGGAGGTTCTATCCGTATCCACGACCGTGAATTGCAAAAGCAGATGTTCAAAGCCCTCGGTTTTACCGAAGAGGAGGCTCAGAACCAGTTCGGATTTTTGATGAATGCCTTTGAGTACGGTGCTCCGCCCCATGGCGGTATCGCCCTTGGTTTTGACCGTCTGGCTGCACTTTTTGCAGGGCAGGATTCCATTCGCGATTTCATTGCATTTCCCAAAAACAACAACGGACGGGATGTAATGATTGATTCCCCTTCGGAAATATCAAAAGAACAACTTGATGAGTTGGGCTTAAAGGTAGTGCCCGTGAAGAAATAGGTGGCCCGTAACCAGGCATTTATTTTCTGTTTTTATTTTTTGGTGACCCCTGCAATCCATACCATACCCACAACGGCAGCAATAAGTGAGGCCGTCATAATGCCCACTTTGGCAACCTGAATGACAAAGGGGTCGGAGAAAGCAAGTTCGGAAATAAAGATGGACATGGTGAAGCCGATTCCGGCCAGCATTCCGGCGCCGTAAATCTGTTTCCAGGTAACTCCTTCGGGCAGGTCGGCCCACTTAAAACGGGCCACAAGACGCGACATTAATGATATCCCTGCAAATTTACCCAAAAGAAGTCCTGCAATAATACCCAGTGAAACAGGGTGTATAATCAGTCGGAACAAATTTCCCTCAATATGTACTCCCGCATTGGCCAAGGCAAACAGAGGCAGTATGAAATAAGCATTTACCGGATGTAAGGCGTGTTCCAGTTTTTGAAGCGGGGTATGTGCTTTTTCGTTCAGAGTCTCTATTTCGTCGAGAATATGAGCCTGCTGTGAGGTGAGCAGGCGGTTTTCGTTAGGCGCCGACTCTTTAAACTTTCCGGTCAATAGTTTTAACTTAGTAATGTATTTTTTCTCATCAATCTTTGTGCGGGCGGGGATGGTGAGGGCCAGCAAAACTCCTGCTATGGTGGCATGCACCCCCGAAAACATAAACGACGTCCAAACACCGATTAACCCTGTCAAAGCATAAAACAGTGTACGGCGTACTCCGGCATAATTGGCCCCGAGCAATATTGCAAGAAAAACGGCGGCAGTAATTAACTCATTGTAATTAATCGATTCTGTATAAAATATTGCAATGACCAGTACGGCACCAAGGTCGTCGGCAATGGCAAGTGCCGTTAGAAAAATTTTCAGATTTAACGGTACCCTTTTCCCCAGCATGGCCAGCAGACCCAATGCAAAAGCAATGTCGGTGGCCATAGGTATTCCCCATCCTTTGGCAAATTCGGGATGAGACCAAAGCATAACGGTATAAAACAGAGCGGGAACAATCATGCCTCCCAATGCGGCCATTACAGGCATAATGGCCTTTTTTACGGAGGACAGTTCTCCTCCGATAACTTCCCGTTTTATTTCAAGCCCCACGGTAAAAAAGAACACCGCCATCAACCCGTCGTTTATCCAATGATGCAGCGAGTAGTCCATCTTAAAACTACCCCAGTGCAAGCCCGCTTTCAGTTTGTGCCACAAGTGATGATATTGCGGATAAGCAGCGGAGTTGGCCCAGATAAGTGCTGCGATGGTTGCCGCAATAAGCACAAGTCCCCCAAGCGTTTCCTCATTAATGTATTTTCTTATTCCAAATGTTTTTACAGGTTGTTCTTTCATTACAATTACTTTGAAGCAAAAATAATAATATTATTATTTCGTTTTCTGATTAATTCTTCTGACATACAACTCATTGGCATTAATTTTGTTCTTAACCCGCCCAAAGTTTGAAAATGAGAGAAAGGAAAATATATGGAATATAAAGATTATTATAAAATATTGGGGGTCAGCAAGAATGCAACGGCGGATGAGATAAAAAAGGCCTACCGGAAACTGGCAAGAAAATATCATCCGGATGTAAACCCCAATGACAAAGAGGCAGAAAGAAGATTTAAAGACATAAATGAGGCCAACGAGGTATTGAGCGACCCCAAGAAACGGGAGAAATACGATAAATACGGTGCCGACTGGTCGAAAGTATCGGACGAGCAACATGAGGCATGGAGCAAAGCAGGCGGTCCCGGAGGTTTCGGACAACAGTTTTATTCTTCGGGTTCCGGCGATTTTGATATGGGCGATTTCTCGGAGTTTTTCCGCTCCATGTTCGGTGGCGGATTTTCGGGAGCAACGGGTGGTTACAGCCGTAGCCGCTCCATGAAAGGTCAGGATTACCAGGCCGAGATGCACCTGCCGCTCCGTACCGTTTACACCGATTCGAAACATATTCTCACGGTAAACGGCAAAAAAATCAGAATTACCATTCCGGCAGGCATAAAAGACGGCCAGGTCATCAAACTGGCCGGTAAAGGAGCTCCCGGTATCGGTGGCGGACCCGCAGGTGACCTTTACATCACCGTTTTGGTGGATCCCGACCCGCAATACCGGCGCCAAGGAAACGATTTATATACCACCCATACCATTGATCTTTACACTGCGGTTTTGGGTGGCGAAACCATTATCGATACCCTCGGTGGTAAAATCAAAATGAAAATAAAACCGGGAACACAAAATGGTACTACACTCAGAATAAAAGGAAAAGGTTTTCCGGTGTATAAAAAACCCGGACATTTTGGCGACCTGTATGTCAAAATTAATGTAAAACTTCCCGAACACCTCACACATGAGGAAAAAGAACTGTTTAAAAAACTTGCCGAATTAAGGAAAAAATAAGGAGATCGAAAAATGGAAAAATATATAGCATTAAAAAAACTGGCTGAATTTCATCATATAAAAGAGGCGTTTTTAAATGAATTGGCAGAGGATGGAATCATTGAGATTCACATTGTTGACAGTGAGCCCTGTGCCGTTTCCGAAGACCTGGCAAAATTTGAAAGAGCCATAAGGCTCTATCGCGACCTCGGTGTAAATAAGGAGGGAATAGAGATAATAATGGATATGCGCGAAAAAATGGAAATGATGCAACGGGAGCTGAACAGGCTGAAAAGAGAGTTGCAGAAGTATGAGGATTTCATGCGCCGCTCATATCCCGGCGACTTTCTTGATATTGACTAAAAGCAGTTTATTTTATTCCACATTCAGATTGATTTTTGTTTTTCTGTTTTTTTGGGCGGCCGGGTTTACAGTTGCATGCCGGCAGGCATCGCAATCTGCGGGCTTGCAGTTGCATGCTGCCAGACATCGCAATCTGCTGTCCGCTTCCATCCCTGCCGCAACTACTCATAAACCTGACGGATTGAACGCTGATTTGTGCGTAAGGCCTCCGTCAGGTTGAGAATACACTTCATCGGTTTTGTCATGTTCAGAGCCATCGAAAGGAAGGTCAGGCGGGGCGGAATGGTAACAGAACCTAATGCTTGTTCTTCTCAACCTGTCGGGGCCCTGCGCGCATGGCTACGTTCAACCCGACAGGTTTACGTCTTATTCCTCTTCCTCGTCCCAATTCCACTCAGCCTCAGGCGGAGTGGAAATCTTCTGCTTGTACCATCCAACTCACACCACCAACCCCTCATAATTCAGACCCGCCTTAGGCGGGGAAGAATCTGCCCTCGTGCTTCTTTTCCAATTTGCAATACAGTACTGATATCATTTCGGGGATTCATCAGAGTCCGCCTCAGGCGGAGCCATCTGAATTATAGGGAGTAGTGTTTTCCCCACCCCCTTGCTAATTGAGCGTTGAATATTGCTTATTGCTCATTTCCAATTCGTTCTCCAATCAACAGTTTTTCACAAAAGAATGAAGAAATATCCTGTAATTTACAACTTAACCATCCTACGCATAAAGTTCTGTTTTCCCGATATAACCTTAACAAAATAGAGCCCTTTGGGCAGTGCCGAAACATCAAGGGTAACTTTGCTTTGAGACGAAGAAAGTCTCTTTACTGTTCTGCCCTGCAAATCGGTAATTTCAATGCTATTTTCGCCTGTAAATATATGGTTGAAAAACAGCGAAACATGTTCTTTAGCCGGATTGGGACCCAAAGTAAAGAAAAGCCGGTTGCCTGTTTCTTCAACGGTTCCCAGAATGGTATCCACCTCATCCAGTGTCCAGTTATCCGGATCCACTTCCATATCCACAACGGTTTTTGTTACCGGTACTTCAAAAGTATTCAGGTTATCGGTCTGCCTCAACTGAACCACCG
>JALVZH010000362.1 GCA_027022105.1 Bacteroidales bacterium
CACAAAAATAGACAAAACACACGTTGCGGAACACCGCGACGAGGTAACTAACAGAAAACTGACACTCGAGGAGCTGAAAAAAATTGTTGAAGACAGGATTCGTGCCATTGAGGAAGAAAAGAAAAAATCGGGAAAGAAAACAGTTGAGAAACGACCGAAAAGTAAGACGACGAACGAGATTATTGACAATTTTATCAAAAACAATCCCTCTGTTTCACGTCCGAAAGCTGGCTTTTTTGATCCTCTGGAATCGGCAAAAGAGAGTGTTGTGGACAAAGAAAACATTGTAAGTGAAACATTAGCAAATATTTACATGGATCAAGGGCACTTCGAAAAAGCCATGCATATTTATGAAAAATTAAGTTTGAAATATCCGGAAAAAAGTAGTTACTTTGCACCCCTTATTGAAAAAGCAAAAAAGAGCTTGGAAAATTTAAAAAATTAATAAAATGTACATTTTTGTTTCGATACTTATTTTGATTGTCAGCATCCTGTTGGGATTGATTGTTTTGGTGCAGAACCCGAAGGGTGGCGGACTGGCTGCAAATTTTAGCGGCGGAACACAATTTATGGGTGCACGCCAGACGGCCGATTTTCTGGAGAAAGCTTCATGGACTCTTGCAGTGGTTCTTTTGGTGTTAAGTCTGACAGCTACCATGGTTATTCCCAGGGCAACGGCAGACCAGGCACAGCAAGATACACAATTGCGCGACAAAATTGAAAAAACGCAGACCCAACAGCCTATTGATTTTCAGGCGCCTCCCGCAAACAATACAAATCAGAATCAGGGCGAGGGGAAATAGGCCGTTTTTCAGTCTTAAAATGTAAAATGTCAGAATGTCATAGATGTTCTGACATTTTTTTTATCCGGGCGTTTGGCATAAAATATGACAGGCAAAGAGGCACGAAATTGTAAAAAAAGAGAAAGTATATGGATGCATTAAAAATTAAACCCCTTGGTGAGAGAGTGATTATTGAACCTGCACAGGCAGAGGAGAAAACTCCTTCGGGAATCATCATTCCCGATACAGCAAAAGAAAAACCACAAAGAGGAACCGTTGTCGCAATTCCTGAAAAAAACGACGATATTTCGGTAAAAGTGGGCGATATGGTGCTGTACGGCAAATATGCAGGTACCGAAATCACCTTGGACGACAAAGAGTATTTAATTATGAATCAGTCGGATATTCTGGCTGTGATTTAACATTTTTGAAAATAAAATTAAACAAATAAAAAAGGTAGAAAAATGGCAAAAGACATTTTATTCAATTTAGAAGCAAGAGAAGGTCTTAAAAAAGGTGTTGACGCATTATCAGATGCTGTAAAAGTTACATTAGGACCCAAAGGAAGAAACGTAATTATTGAGAAATCGTTCGGAGCACCTCAGGTTACCAAAGACGGTGTTACCGTAGCTAAAGAAATAGAGCTTTCCGAACCCATCGAAAATATGGGTGCTCAAATGGTTAAAGAGGTGGCATCGAAAACCAACGACCTGGCAGGTGACGGTACTACTACCGCTACTGTTTTGGCACAGTCGATTATTACAACCGGTTTGAAAAACGTTACCGCAGGTGCCAACCCCATGGATCTGAAAAGAGGAATTGATAAAGCAGTTGAGCGTGTAGTGGAATCACTAAAAGAACAGAGCAAAGAGGTTGGCGACAGCAATGAGAAAATTGAGCAGGTGGCTGCCATCTCGGCCAACAACGACCATGTAATCGGCAAACTGATTGCCGAAGCCATGAGCAAAGTAAAACAGGAAGGTGTTATCACAATTGAAGAGGCAAAAGGTATTGAAACATACGTGGATGTGGTTGAAGGTATGCAGTTCGACCGTGGTTACATCTCTCCTTACTTTGTGACCAATACCGAAAAAATGGAAGCTGTTTACGAAGATCCTTTTATCCTGATTTACGATAAAAAGATTTCCGTAATGAAAGACCTGCTTCCTATTCTTGAAAAAGCCGTTCAAACCGGTAAACCTTTACTTATCATTGCCGAAGACATTGAAGGAGAAGCATTGGCTACTCTTGTTGTTAACCGTCTGCGCGGTTCGTTAAAGGTAGTTGCCGTTAAAGCGCCCGGATTTGGCGACCGCAGAAAAGAGATGCTCGAAGATATTGCAATTCTTACCGGTGGTACCGTTATTTCCGAGGAGAAAGGGTACAAACTTGAAGATGCTACTTTGGAAATGCTCGGACAGGCCGAAAAAGTAACCATTGACAAAGAAAATACCACTATTGTAAGCGGTAAGGGTGCCAAAGAAAACATTGATGCCCGTGTAAACCAAATAAAAGCACAAATTGAAACTACCACTTCCGATTACGATAAGGAAAAACTTCAGGAGCGTCTTGCTAAACTGGCAGGTGGTGTAGCCGTTATTTATGTTGGTGCTGCCAGTGAAGTGGAAATGAAAGAGAAAAAAGACCGCTTTGAAGATGCTTTGGCTGCTACCCGTGCCGCTATCGAAGAGGGAATTATCCCCGGTGGTGGTGTAGCTTTCATCAGGGCTATCAATGCTTTGGATGATATGAAAGGTGAAAACGAAGATCAGGATACAGGTATTGCCATCATTCGCCGTGCTTTGGAAGAACCTTTGCGCCAGATTGTTGAAAATGCAGGTCTGGAAGGTTCCGTAGTGGTTAACAAGGTAAAAGAAGGAAAAGACGACTTTGGGTTTAACGCCCGTACCGAAGTGTACGAAAACCTGTTGAAAGCCGGTGTTATCGATCCTGCCAAAGTAGCCCGTATTGCCATGGAAAATGCAGCTTCCATTGCCGGAATGCTGTTGACCACCGAGTGTGTTTTGAGTGAACACAAAGAAGAAAATCCTGCTCCCGCTCAAATGCCTCCTATGGGTGGCGGCGGAATGCCGGGAATGATGTAATAAAGTATTATCCTTGAAACAAAAAGCTGTTCCGTAAAGGGGCAGCTTTTTTTATGCTGTAATGCCGGTTGTTGCAGGGATGGAAAAATGCCGTACGGCACTGTGGTTGATGAAAAATATTTTATAATTCACCTAACGTTTAGGCTTTAAACAAGTTTATTATTTTTGTGGGAGGAAACAGGATAATTAACGAAGAGACAGGAGAACAATTTTTTACGGCAACTTTTTACTATTTGTTTAGTAATATTGAAAAAGGATACAAAGAGATAACCAAAGAAATAGAGACTATAACTGAAAAAGGAGGAGATATAGCCATGACCATAGCAATGCAACTTAGAGAAGAAGGAAGAAAACGCGGATTGAAAGAAGGCAGAAAAGAAGGCAGAAAAGAAGGCAGAAAAGAAGGTGTATATCAAAACCAAAGAGAAACTATCATTAAACTTTTTACAAAAGCAGGGTTTAATGTAAACTTGATTGCAGAATATCTTGATTTGGAAAGAAACTTTGTGGAAAAAATTCTTAAAGAAGCGAAATTGAATCAAAACCTCCGATAAGGAAATTGGAATTACCTCTAACTAACCCCCGCTTGTTAAAAAAAATGCACTTCAGTACCTGATTATATCCACAATTACCTTATATTTATGCCCTTGTAAATTTTTTTATTGACAACAACAATTTATACATAAGTAGATATGGATCCTTTTAAACTTCTTTTAAAGAAAACCCTATTCACCTTGGTAATTTTATTGCTTGTAAATCAAATGGTTACAGCGCAGGGAGGGGCTGCCCCCAACTGGCAAATCAACATTAACGGCGGTACCAGTCTTTTCTTTGGCGATATGAAACAATATCGTTTTTGGCCTGTTACGAACAACGAAAATGAGTGGCGACTGGGAGCCGGTTTAATGGTTTCGCGCCAGTTTTCACCTGTTTTCGGTCTGCGCGGACAGGGCCTTTTTGGCCAACTTTCCGGTACAAGGCGCTCTGCAAACAAATTTTTTGAAAATGATTATTTGGAGTTTAACCTTAACGGAACATTAAATATTAACAATCTGTTCGGACAGAAACGTGATGACCGCTTTATGAATATTTATCTGACAGGCGGAATAGGTATTATTAACTACAACACTACTGTTTATGCTTTGGATACAAAAAAACAGATTGCCAGTGTTGGTAACGGTAATGGTAAGGGAATCGGAGGACGTACACTGGAAGGAATACTTACGGGCGGCATTGGAGTTGATTTTCGTCTGAGTGATAAATTAAGTATTAACCTTGAAACCGCAAACCGCATAATGAATTCCGATATGATGGATCATTGGGTAAACGGTTTCCCTTACGATGTTTATAATTATACATCCATCGGACTTTCATACCGGTTTGGAATGAAAAGTCGTTCACGCGGTGTTAGTCCTTCAACATATCAGAGAAACATTCCTCAGGAACAATATGAGGTGGAACCCAAAAAAGAGCATCCGGTAGAGGTAACTCAGCCTTCAAAAGAGCCCATACCTGTTCCGGTACCTGTTGAAACTCATAAGGAGAAACCTGTTGAAGTTATTGTCCCGCCCGAACCAAAACCTGAGCCTGAAAAGGTGGAACCTGAAGTTGTTGTTGTAAATGAACAACCCGCACCTGTCAGACAGTTTGAATACAGGGTTCAGATTCGTGCGCGCTACAATCGCCCGTTAAGTCTGGCTTACATTAGCTCCAAATACAATATCCCGCAGGAAGATATCAGAGAAGATATGCACAACGGCTACTATATTTATACGGTGGGTTCTTTCGATACTTACGAACAGGCACGTGAGGAAAGGAACAGATTGCGTGCATACCATGGTGTCACCGATGCATTTGTTGTTGCTTTCAGAAATGGTGAGCGACTGGATAAATTACCATAAATTAAACAAATTTTACGGTTATGTGGAAAGGTCCGTATGATTACGATCCCGAGAAAGATAAACTGCCGCCACAGATAACGGCAATTATCATTATAGCCTCCATCGTTGCATCTTTATATCTCTCTTTTTTCGTGCTTGTTTAGACGGTAGAAATTTCATTATTTAATTTGTTTGGTAAAAGAATAATCTTTAATTTTGCCGCCCAATTTTAGAGCGGTGGAAAAGTTAGGGGAATTTAGTATTCCTGTAAAAGGAATGGATATTGGAAATCATCGTTTTCTAATAGAAATTGATGATTCGTTCTTTGAGCAGATGCAGTTTTCAGACATCAATACGGGTGTGCTTTCTTTGGAACTGAATATTGAAAAAGAGTCTTCTCTTTTCGTGTTCGATTTTTCTTTTACGGGTTTTGTAGAGTTAGTATGCGACCGTTGCCTTGATAAATACACTCAGGACTTGTCGGGAACATTCAGACTGATATTTAAAAACAGTGATCATTTTGAAGAAATTTCCGATGAAGTGATAGAAATTCCTGTCGACGAAAGCAGAATAAATATTGCACAATATGTTTATGAGTTTATCAATCTTATGATACCGATAAAAAAAGTGCATCCTGATGATGAAAACGGCTTTAGTACATGTAATCCGGAAATGCTTAACAGACTTAATGATTTCGAAGAGCCAAAACCGGATTCACGTTGGGATAAATTGAAAAATATAACTTTTGATTAGATAACAAATTTAAAATTTTAATAAAATGGCACATCCGAAAAGAAAGACTTCTAAAACAAGAAGAGATAAAA
>JALVZH010000363.1 GCA_027022105.1 Bacteroidales bacterium
GAGTGTGATGGTGTGACATTAGTGCTTCCTATTTTTGAATTTTAAATAACACATTTTCAAAAAAGCCGATCAAGATTTCATTGGAATTCATTATTCTCTTACATGCTCCGTGGCCGTTCGGATGAGTTGGGTAATGTGTTCGTCATTTAATGAATAGTAAACCTGCTTACCCTGCTTCCGGTATTTGACAATACGCATGGTACGCAGCAATCGCAACTGGTGTGAAATGGCCGAAATGGATACTTTGACGATAGTCGAAAGATCGCAAACGCAGAGTTCTTCCAAAAGCAACGATTGCACAATGCGCAGCCGCGTGGGATCGGCCAACGCTTTGAACAGGGTTGCCATTTCCTTGGTTTCTTCTGCGGGTGGAAGGGTTTTGTTTACTCGATCGACTTTTTGCTGATCGATAATGATTGCTGAACAAATCGCGTTATCGGCAGACATGGGCTCTTCCTTTGTAAAAAAATAATAATTGAATAACTGAACAAATGTAAATAAAAAATTCGGAAGAAACAAGAAAGAATAAATTACGGTAAAAGTGTTTTGGCAAAGAACGTTATTGCGTCCGAGCTAAAGGCTACTAATGGTAAGTAGATTTCGTTTGCATTAATGATAATTGGTAAAGGATTTTCCTGCTGATTGTTTCAATGTTAGTTGGGAAACAGAATCAGTGTGAGTTATTATTTTTCACTATCCATAATTCATCACCAGCGTTACTTCTATTGACAGGGTCGCAAAATATGACTAAATTCAACCGCAGGTTAAAATAGTATATACTTTTTTAACATAGAGGTAAAAATGGCTAAATATATTCCGCGCTATTTGGAAGATGGGATTAAAGAAGATTTGAAAAAAAAGATGGTTTTTGTTGCAGGCCCTCGTCAGTGTGGGAAAACGACGCTAGCCAAAAAACTGCTAAAAGAAGAAATGGGCGACAAAGCCGAATCTTTTTATTTAATCTGGGATGCTGCGGAAGACCGCGAGAACATCATTCGTGAACGTTTCCCGGCTGGCCCGGGATTGCTGGTTTTGGATGAAATCCATAAATATTCACGCTGGCGGCAGGTGGTCAAAGGTTTATTCGATAAACGCAAACAGAAATTAAAAATTCTGGTTACAGGGAGCGGACGGCTGGATTATTATCGCTACGGCGGCGATTCCTTACAGGGACGCTATTATTTCTATCGCCTTTATCCTTTCTCTTTTAAGGAAATCAAAGACGTGAGCTCCCGGCCTGTGGAAGATTTGTTGAATTTCAGCGGTTTCCCCGAACCGTTTTTAGCGCGGAATGAACGGGATTGCCGGAGATGGAGCCGTGATTATCGGACTCGTTTAATTTATGAAGATTTGAATACTTTGGAAAATGTAAGAGATATTGCTTTGTTGGAGCAGTTAGCCTTAAGATTGCCTGATCTGGTAGGTTCTCCATTGTCCGTCAATGCCCTGCGCGAAGATTTACAGGTGTCGCATAAAACCGTTATGCGTTGGTTGGGAATGTTTGAAAATATTTTTATGAGTTTTCGCATTTATCCTTTCGGTCCGCCAAAAATTCGCGCCGTAAAAAAAGAACCGAAACTGTAT
>JALVZH010000364.1 GCA_027022105.1 Bacteroidales bacterium
TGGCCAACGTGGAGTGGGTGGTGCAGTACCGGATAAATAACCCTTATAATTACCTCTTTAAAGTGAGGAATCCCAAAAATACTTTGCGGGATATTTCGGAGGCGGCCATGCGTCAGATTGTAGGAGGCCGCACTGTTAATGAGGTGCTTACCGTGGGGCGCACGGAGATTTCCAACAAAATGGAAACGCTGTTGCAGCAGATTTGCAACGATTATTCGCTGGGTATAAAAATAGAACAGGTGGTTTTGCAGGATGTAAATCCCCCCGATCCCGTAAAAGCGGCGTTTAATGCCGTTAACGAAGCACAACAGCAAAAGGCCACACTTATCAACAAAGCCAAATCGGAATACAATAAAGTAATTCCCAAGGCACGGGGTCAGGCCAAAGAGACCATCCAAAAAGCTGAGGGATATGCCACCGAACGGGTAAATACGGCATTGGGTGAAGTGGCCCGGTTTAACGCCCTTTACAAAGAATATCTTAAAGCGCCCGATGTTACGCGGCAGCGGATTTATCTGGAAACCATGGCCAAAGTGGTTCCGAAACTGGGTAATAAAATCATTACCGATAAAAAAGGTAACAATGTATTGCCGTTGTTGCAGATGCAAATGAATGGGAACAAATAAAACGGAAAGAGATGAAGACAAAGAATAAATATATTTTAATTACCGGTGCCATTGTTGTTGTTTTGTTTGTTTTGGCAAAAGCTACCTACACTGTGGGCGAGAAAGAACAGGTAATCATAACGCAGTTCGGGAAACCCATAGGAGAGGCTGTTACCGAGCCGGGACTGCATTTTAAAACTCCTTTTATCCAAACGGCCAACTATTTTGAAAAGAGGTACATGGAATGGGACGGCGACCCCAATCAGGTTCCCACCAAAGACAAAAAATTCATTTTTGTGGATACCTATGCACGCTGGAGAATTTCCGATCCGTTGCAGTTTTTCAAGCGACTGACCAACGAGCGGGGAGCCCAGTCGCGTTTGGACGATATTCTGGACGGTGAAACACGCGATTTTATTGCCAAAAACAACCTGGAGGAGGCAGTGCGCAGCAGCAACCGTATTCCGCAACAGGCGGGAGAAATAAGCGAACTGCTGGGCGATTCCCTTTCCAAAATAAAAGTGGGCAGAAAAAAAATCCAGGAGATGATACGGATAGCTGCCAACGAGCAGGCCAAAGACCTTGGAATTGAAATACTGGACTTTCGTTTCAAACGGATTAATTATGTGGAAGAGGTGCGGAAACAGGTGTATGAACGGATGAAGAGCGAGCGTTACCGCATTGCCGACAAATTCAAATCGGAAGGACAGGGAGAAGCATCGCGCATTAACGGTGAAAAAGAGCGGGAATTGCTGACCATTCAGTCCGAAGCATTTAAAAAAGCCGAGGAGATAAAAGGGAAGGCCGATGCCAAAGCCGCATCCATTTATGCCAAAGCTTATGACAAATCGCCGCAGTCAAGGTCGTTTTATAATTTCCTGAAGTCAATGGAGGTTTATGAAACGGCACTGGATTCAAATACATCTCTGATTCTTACCACAAACAGCGATTTTTACAAATACCTTAACAAAATGAAGTAATCCGCAATGGCAGAGACATATTTTTTCTTTTTCGGAGGGTTTGTAATTCTGATACTGGGTGCCCATTGGCTGGTAAACGGTGCTTCGAGTATCGGCGAAAAAATGGGTGTGTCGCAACTGGTTATGGGGCTTACGGTAGTGGCGCTCGGTACTTCGCTTCCCGAACTGATTGTCAATATTTTTGCCGGAGCCAAAAACAATACCGACCTGGCCATTGGGAACATCCTCGGAAGCAACATTACCAATACACTGCTGGTTATAGGCGTTGCAGCCGTTGTTTATCCGGTATCGGTAGGTAAAAAAAGCTTTAAATTCGATGTGCCGTACAGTATGTTTGTCCTGGTGATTCTCGCTGTTTTGGCCAACGATTCATTGTTTGGCCGCCAAAACCGCATTAATCGTATTGACGGTATTATCCTGCTTCTGTTCCTCGGATATTTTCTTTATACAAGTTTTTTTAAACAGGAAAAAGAGGACAAATCGCTTTTGCCGGAGATTAAAACTTATCCGCTGTATGTTTCTTTGCTCTATATTACAGCCGGAGGTGCGGGGCTCTATTTCGGCGGCGATTGGATTGTTGACAGTGCGGTGAAAATTGCAAAGGATTTCGGTATTAGCGAAGCGGCAATGGGATTAACCTTGGTTGCGGGCGCCACTTCATTACCCGAGCTGGTTACGTCGGTTGTGGCGGCAAGAAAGAAAAACAGCAACATGGCTTTCGGTAATGCCGTGGGTTCCAATGTTTTGAACATAACACTTGTGCTTGGTGTTACGGCACTGATTAAACCCATCCCGTTTGCATCCCATCTGAATATTGAGCTGGGACTGGTGCTTTTTGCAGGAATATTATTGATGATTTTTATAAAAACGGGAAAATCAAAACTGACGCTGAACCGCGCCGAAGGAATTATTCTGATTTTGATCTATATTGCATTTATATATTTTTCAACCAATTATCAATAAAATCAATTTCGTTCAGATGAAAAGACTTTTTAAAAACCGGCCCACAGGTATTCTGTTTTTTATAACTGCTTTTTGTTTTATCTATCTGCAACTAAATGCGCAGCAAAGCGGAACGGGGTTGCTTTTTAATGCCTCGGTCTTTCCTTCCGGCAAAAAAGCTTCTTCCGGACAGGCAAAACCGTTAACGGATGTGTTTCCGTTGTTTGGAAAAAAGATGAGTGGAAAAACAATGTCCAACCGAATCGCTTTGCCCTTTGGTGCGGGTGTTACCGGATTTTATTACGGCCAACGATTTGCCAGCGATACATTGCGGCTTACCTCTGTTTCACCGATTACAGGCGATACCATATATACACGTCCCGATTCGTTAATTCAGGATACTTACGCCAGCGAAATACGTTTTTCGGTTAAACCCAATGTGTGGATATTGCCTTTTTTGAATATTTACGGCATTTTGGGATATACAACGGGAAATATCAATCCGAACCTTACTGCCGAAGGAATTATTGTGAAATTCCCCGGACTGGGTGATGTTCCGGTGGATACTACCGTTGAGATAAAAGATGACATTCATTTTGCCGGCCCGCTGTACGGAGGCGGTGTTACATTTGCAACGGGTTACAGACAGTTTTTCCTTGTTGTGGATTACAATCTTACCGTTACCTATCCGCACGACTTGGATGCAAAACTGGTGTATAACTCATTTATGCCGAAAGCAGGTGTAAGGTTAAAACCGGCAGAAAAACTACTGGTTGAAGTGTGGGGCGGTGCATTCTGGTTTTCCAACAGTCAGACCATGCAGGGCAAAATAACGGTGTCCGATTTTTCGGAAAATCTTGCGGAAATAATTGGTGATGAGGCTGTTTACTACGGCACCATTAATCCGGTTCATCAATGGAACCTGCTTCTCGGGGGAGTTGTTACTTTAAACAATCATCACCGTTTGACGGTTGAAGCCGGATTTGTGCACAGGAAGCAGTTGCGGCTTGGGTACGAATTCAGATTTTAATATTTCTTTGGTTCACCCGTTAAGGTAACCGGATAAAATCCGGGTTTTAGTCCCGTCTCTTTTTCATAGAGGGTTGCAACACGGTTTTTCAAATCTTCAACGGCATCCCGGTGTATCAGCGTGAGGGTGCAGCCGCCGAATCCGGCGCCGGTCATGCGCGAACCCGCTACACCCGGCGTGTCCATGGCAATGGTTACCAGTGTGTCCAGCTCTTTGCAACTGACCTCAAAATCGTGTGCCAGCGAGTCGTGGGAGAGAATCATCATCTGCCCGAACTGTTTGGCATCGCCGGCTTTCAGAAATTCTGCCGCAAGTCTTACCCGCCGGTTTTCGTTTACCACATGCCGCAGACGTTTCAGGGCTGTTTCGCCGGTAACCAGTTTGTCTATCCAGTCGGCATCCTCGGGTTGCAACATGCCAAGGTAGGGGACGTCGAATGAGTTGTTCAGCTGTTTTCTTGCCTCTTCCAGTTCCTGCACCCGTTTGTTGTATTCCGAATCCACAAGTCCCCGCTTTTTGTTGCTGTTAATCACCATCCATTCATAATCTTTAAATTTTACGGGAATGGGGTCGTGGGTAATGTCGTGGCAATCTATTTGAAGTGCATGACTGCTTTGTCCAAGGGCCACCGCATATTGGTCCATAATGCCGCACTGCACACCCACAAAATTATTTTCGGCCCGCTGTGACAGCAGAGCCAGCTCACAACCGGAAATCCCGAGGTCGTACAGCCGGTTTATTGCATAGGCCGTAACCACCTCAATGGATGCCGAGCTGGAGAGCCCCGCGCCTGTGGGAATGTCGCCGTAATAATGAAAACGAAGCCCCTCAGGTTGCCATCCTTTGTTTTTTAATTCATTGATAACGCCCAGCGGATAATCGAACCAGGCATTTTGCTTTTTACCGGATTCCGGCAAGGGGATTTCCGCTTTTTCCGGAAAATTTTCCGAAGAAAAAATAAATGTGTCTCCGGAATGCTTTGTTATCAGCAGATAGGTGCCGTACTGAATGGCTGCCGGCAGTACCAGCCCGCCCGTATAATCGGTATGCTCGCCAATGAGGTTTACCCGTCCCGGAGCAAAGAAAAGCGCACTTTTTTCGCTCTGTGCTTTTTTTAATGAGGTATTTATAAAATCTTCTGTCGTCATGCATCAAAATTTTGGCAAAAGTAAGGAAAGTTTGGGGGCGGGGATTTTAATAAAAACATTTCACTGCTGCTTTCATTTTTTTCTACTTTTGATACCGGTATCAAACAATCATTTTCAGGTTATTATAATAAATCGAAACAGCGGAAAAGGGTTAATGGTGCGGGTTTTTGTTTTATTGTATGTATTTTATAGTATGATTAAAAAAGAGATAAAGGAAGGATGTAATAAGGTTATGGTTGTTTGTGCGTTGCATATAAAATAACATGTTTCTACCTATTAACATATTGCATAAATTTTGATAAATAAAAGTTAATATGTATTTTTGTGCAGAGTTTTTAGATGATAGATTTTATGAGTAACTGGAAAATAAAATCAGAAAAAAATATACGTGGAGCTGGTCTATTAATTAAAAATTCCTTTCCGTCAGCAAGTGTACATTGTTCATATTATAGTACTATTCAATTAATGTTACATATTTTGTTGATTGATTTTAATAAGTCGGAAGATGAAATTGAAAATGAAGCAAAACTAGATTCAAAAGATGAAAACGGATACCATAATTGGCTGAAAAATCTAATAACACGAGAATTAGTAAAAAGAGACTTTATGATAATTAGAGATTACAATAATTTTTTTGGAAAACTAAAATCATTAAGAATTAGAGCTGATTATAAAAATATAATAATAACGGAAAATAGGGCATTAGATGCTTTAGACCTTTCAAAAAAAATTAATACTATTTTAGCAGAAAAATTTAGAATATGAATGCTACAGAATTTATCATACTTAAATTAAATGATTTAATTGATAATTTTCCTCAATTGAGATCTCGATATGAATAT
>JALVZH010000365.1:0-6079 GCA_027022105.1 Bacteroidales bacterium
TCGAAAGTCAGAGCATCGGAACAGTAAAAGTTCAGGTTTTCATTTTTTATGGCACAACGGTTTGCAACGGCTATTTTATCTTCATCGTAGTCAATGGCCGTAATCTTTCTCTCTTCCGAAACCAGCGAAAGCATAAAATCGAGGAAACCGTAGCCGCATCCGATATCGGTAACCGTTGCGTCTCTTGCAATGCGTTCGTTATAAAAGCGGTAATTGTTTTCAAGGGCAATTTTTACTCTGGCGTACCATTCCGTTACGGGCCCTTTGTATTTAAAATTATCAATAATCCACGGTCTGAAATATTCAGGTGTTTCCAGCAGGGTACGCCAGCGCTTGTATTCTTTTTGGTAAAACAGCCTCATGTTTTTGGCCTGTTCCTTGATACCGGTTCCGTATTTTCCTTTTTTCAAATCGATTCCCGGATAAATAACGGTGGTCACACGTCCTCTTCTTATTACAAACTCCTCTTTGCTCAACAGGCTGCCGTCGCCGTGCAACAGTATGGGAAGTATTTTTAGATTCAGTTCGTTGGCCAGATAAAAAGCCCCTTTGTGAAACCGTTTTATCTCGCCCGATGCCGACCGGTGACCCTCGGGAAAAACCAGTACCGAATAACCGTGTTTTACCCTGTCGCGTATCTTTTCCAGATTTTTTTCATAACCCTCTGCCACCGGAATGTAATCGGCAAACCGCAACAAGAGCCCGTACAAAGGGTTGTTGTAATTTCTGGCATTGGTAAGAACCAAAATCTTAGGATGCAGCAATTTGATCAACATCAGGTCGGCATGCGACTGGTGGTTGGAAATAATGATTGCCGGCTTGCTGAAATCCTCATTGTCTATTTTAATAATTGTCTTTTTACTTAAAAAGTTAAGATAGATTAACGACCACTGTAACTTACTGAATATCCGGTGAAAAAAGAGTTTTTTCTTTTCGACGGGAAAGGGCAGAACCATAAGCAGAAGTACCAGAATATTTAGCACAAGTGCCATAATCAGAAAGTAAATGAGCGACACAAAGGAAAAAACAACATCGAGAAAAGTAACCGGACGTTTTCTCAGATTGTTTTTGTTATAAACAAGCCAGCCAAAAAAGAAGGGTTGCAGCACAAACGACAAAAGCACCACGATAAGCACCCCGATAACCGACATAACCGCAATGGATTTCAGTGCAGGATGCTTTGCAAGTATCAACACCCCGATACCAAGCATGGTCGTGATAACCGATAACAGTACCGAAACCCTGTACGTTGACATTTCAATATTTCCGTATTTGTATTGCCGCAGCAAACCCCGGGTAATGAAGATGCTGTAATCGATACCCAGACCGAAAACAAATGTAAGGATGACCACATTGAAAACATTAAACGAAATGCCGAGGATATTCATAACCCCTACCGTCCAGTACCAGGCAAGAAACACGGGCAGCGCGGTAATAGCGGCAAGCTCGATGCGCCCGTAAACAATCAGCAGAAAAAGGAAGATAAAAAGCATTGAGTAATGGGCAAGGCGGTTTACATCCTTGCGCAACAAATCAATTAACTCTTGGGTAACCAGCCTGCGGTTTATCACGGTAAGGCCGGTACGGGAAGCAATAAACCGCGATAACTCCGCCACCTTTCCGGCAGGTATTTGGGGGTGAATTACTTCGGTAAGCACCGTTAGCGAATCTGTTTGTATAACGAAATCCGACAGAAACTGTTTGTTGAGCTGCAAAAGCGAGTCGGGTGAAACCGGTTTATACTCCTTTTGCAATATTTGATAAAAGGGGGCAAACGTCAGGGGTTTAAATCCCAGCATGCCTCCTTTGGATATCAGTGATTTCTTTACCTGTTCCCGTCGCTGTTTCCAGAAACCATCCCAACGTTCAATGGCTTTTTTCTGGGCTTTTGTTGACAAAAGAAACAGTTTGAGCGGCGATGTCAGTCCAAAAGGCCATTTTCCGGCAGCCTTTTTTAACATCGGTCCGGCCTCTTCACATTTCATCAGGGCTTCATCCGTCGTTTTGCCTTTGGACAAAAGATAGATGTTTTTCGAACTGTTTCCCGTAAGGCTGTTCAACCGTTGTTCCGCTTCTTTCAGCCGGGGCGACATATAATTAAACGAGGTCAGGTCGGAAGAAAAATGTACCGGTGTTTTAAAAATGAGGAATCCTGCGCTGAACAAGACAACAGCCGTAACGGCAACATCTTTTTTCGACAGGTCAACAGCCGCCAGTTTGTCGATAAGGGTTTCTTTCCTGTTTTGTTGTAATCCGTTTTTATAGGCATCTTTAAAAATCAGCGGCAAAACAACAAGCGAAATGAGTGAAGCCGTAAAAACACTCACCGCTGCAAAAAGCCCGAGGTCGCTGAGCATTTTCGATTGCACAAGGTTCAACGACAGAAAAGCCAAAGCCGTTGTGGTACTGCTCATCAGTACCGGCTGGGTCAATGCCCTGAGAACCTCTTCGGGTTTGTGCCCCGCCCTGAAATGGGATGCGAGGTGCAATGCATAATCCACCGAAATACCCAGTAATACTGAACCGATGCCCAGCGAAACAGCCGACACCTCGCCCCGCACAATTGCCAAAACGGCAAACGCCGTAAGCGCACCGAATACAACCGGCAGGAAAAGCACCAAAAAGAGGAATTTCTTCCTGAAAAAGCGCACAAGGACAACCATTAGCAAAAGCAGGGCAACCGATACACTCAGAATGATATCCTTTTTAATGCGCGATGCATTTCCGGCAGCTACGGCAGCCCCCCCGAAACAGGATATCCCCACACCCGGATATTGCGCTTCCAAATCACCGAACGTGTTATTCAGTGCTGTCATCAGCTTTTGGGTTACCCCCGTTTCGTTGGGTTGCATCAGCGTTGCAGAGAGCAGTACCGTACTTTTGTCCTTGGAAACAAGATATCCGTTGTAAAGCATCAGGTTGCCCCCGGCATTCCAACGGTTCAACTTGTTAAAAAAGAGGTTGGCAAAGTGCAAAGGATCTTTCCTGATTATGTTCCGGGTGGCAAATCCCATGGGGGTCATCAGGGTTTTGTAATCTGCTCGCAGATTTTGTATTATTACCGAATCGGCCAGCAGCGAATCAATCTTCACGTAATCCTCCGGTTGCAAAAACAGAGGAAGCAAACTCAGGTACTGATCATATTTTTCATTTATAAGATTGGCATCCTGCCGGGCACTGACTTCTTTGAAAAATTCCGGTATGTACTTTTTTTGCAATGTCTCTGATAGCTTCCCTGCAGCATTAATCAATGTATTAATCCCTGTTTTGCGCAAGCTGTCCTTTTCGTAAATACTGAAAAACAAACGGTTGTTAACGGCACTGTTTTTAAACAAAAACTGCATCTCACCGGCATTTTTGCTTTGGGGAAACACACGGGTTATGTCTTCGTTAAAACGGATGGAACTGCCGAGGTAACCAAGCAAACCGGCCGAAAGCACAAACAGCGTCCAAAATGCAGCCGCATGCCTGTTCAAATATCTGTGTATATGGACAAACAGCTTATCCATCAGCGGTTTCCGGTTTGAGGTTTATAAACCGACAGTGCGAAAAAGGAAAACATCATTACAAAAGTACCTGCAATTACGGCAAGTGCCAAACTGCCTGCAACATACTGCACAATACTGTATCCCAGTTCGCTTACCGTTTGATAAAAAGAGCCGGTGAGAATTTGATTTTTAAGCATTATGATGTTTTCGGAAGTCAGGGTTTCGCCGGTACCCATAAGCAACCCGCCGGTTTTGTAACTAAAATAAATAATAAACGGAATTACCGGGGGGATGGAAATATTGGATGCCACAAGCACCAGGATTTTGTTGAGCTTTAAAAGGTGTGCCAACGACGCTGCCACAATCATCTGAAACCCCCAAATGGGGACTATACCCATAAAAACACCCAGCCCCAGTGCCGACGATACTTTCACAGGACTTTCGTTGTGCAAAACAAGCTGTTCTTTTATCACTTTGTAAAGACTGTTGTACCGTAAATAATAAACAAGATTGCGCGGATAGATATAAAGCAACGCCCACAAAACCAGCACTGTATTGAGCATACTGATACGCATAAAATCGGACAGGGGCCTGAAATGGCTCACCCGTTCCTCCGGCGGCGGATAATATACCGAAACGGGAACCGCCCGCACAGGCACTCTGTTCCAGGTTAACCGCACCAGAATCTCAACCTCAAATTCATATCCCTTTGTAAAAAAGCGCATTCCTTTCATTTTGCGCAGCGGATAAAGCCTGAAACCGCTTTGGGTGTCGGGGAGCTGTTTTCCGGTTTCCACCTTATACCAAAAGTTTGAAAACTTGTTGGCAAAAGTGTTTTTTCCGGGCATTCCCTCTGCTTCAATGTTTCGGGCACCTATTATCAATGTATCGGGATATTTTTTGGCTTCGGTAATGAGTTTCAATATATCGGTAGCGGCATGCTGGCCGTCGCCGTCAATGGTAACTGCATAACGGAAACCCTTTTCCACAGCAACTTTGAAACCCTGCTGCAATGCATAGCCTTTCCCTCTGTTTTCGGAATATTCAACCAGTTCAATACCTTCAATCTCACGCAGGATTTTTCCCGTATCATCGGTGGAACCGTCGTTTACCACAACAACCCGCTCGCAAACATTAAGTACATCCTCAACAACTGATTTTATGGCACCCGCATTGTTGTAAACCGGGATAACCACACAAAATTCGTTTCCTGTCACTTTTGCCGGTTCCATATGTTTTTAATATAGCGCAAATGTACACGATTTTGTGTTTTTGGTAAGCATTGTGCCGGCTATACATTAAAATATTATGTAAAAACGAAATCTGACTCTTGCGATAATTCCGCACCCTCGACAAACCGGCAACAAACAATTTGCACATTTAATAGTGCATTTTTTGATATTTTTGTTAATTCTGTTGTGCATTTGAAAAAGAAAAAGGAATCGTTTATTTAGTCGAAGCAGAAAATAATAATCAAAATCAATTGGAATCCGGCAAATTGGAATGAAATATTAAGGTGCATTCTTACTATTAAACATAAATAGAAGTTATTTAAAGTTAACGTGATGACAATGAGTATAAAATATTGAAAACCAGAAAATGAATTCCATTATTCCCCTCCTTGGAGGGGGAGGGGTGGGTTTATTAAAAAAAGATATTCACTTTTCTGGTTTTCAATATTTTATAATTTATCAAATGTTTAGACTTTAAATAACTTTATATAAAAAAAAATAATAAAATGAGAACTATCTTCCGGAGTTTTATAATCTTATTGATAACACTCACTGCATGCGTAAATAAAGAAACCGCAACATTTATTACCGGCAGGTTTCCCGATTCACCTAATAACACTTTAAACTTGGTTCCTATTGATGATTATTTTCCGGGACTTGGCACGAATAATATAATTGCTTCGACAAAAACAGACAGTCTTGGAAACTTTACTTTCGAAATTAGCCAAATTAAATCCGGATTTTTTCAAATCACTAAAAATAAATACCCCGTTTTCAGGTACGATATATTTTTCGAAAAAGGAGATTCCATTCATATTGATCAATCTTCGTGGAATGAGGAGCCCCGTTTATCAATTAGCGGAAAAGGTTCGGAAAAGCTTCAATACTTAATGGAAGATTATAAAATTTTCCCTAACGATAAAGCTTTTAAAAAAAAGTTAAGAAGTAAGAAGTTTACAACTGCCTTATCATTCAAGAATTTTATCGACAGCATTCAAAATATCAGGATTAATACCTTAAACCACAACACAACAATACCTGAAAAATTAAAAGTTATTTTTAAAAATGATATTTATGCAGAATCTGCCAAACTTTTACTTCATCACCTTGAAAGAAGAAATTACATCATGACAGGAAGCTTCGATTATTACTACCCTGACTCATCCTATTACTCATTTTTAAACAATCTGAAACTCGATAATTCATTTTGTCATAGTACTGCATTAAAAAAGATGGCATCTTATTTTTTAACATCAAAGTCGAGAATTGCTTTTGAAAAGGAGGAGGAATCCCGATACTGGAAAGAAAATCTTTCTTGGAAATTTAATTACATAAGCAACCAATCCAAACCTACTCGGA
>JALVZH010000365.1:6089-17114 GCA_027022105.1 Bacteroidales bacterium
GGACAGACATACTGGCATTAAGTACAATTAACGATTATTCTTTCGGATTGATGCAAGATGATTTTTTCGATGATCTTAAAAATTTCAATAATAAAATGAATAGTCTGTTTTACAGCAAATCATATCATCAAATTTTTAAAAATAGCGTTTCGGATTACTTTATTTTATCACCCGGTATGCCGGCACCTGATTTTGCATTACCCGATTCAAACGGAAACATTATTCATTTAAGCGACTTTAAGGGAAAGATTGTTTATATAGACTTTTGGGGCACATGGTGTTATCCTTGCATTCAAGAAATTCCAAAGGCATTAAAACTTCAAAAGGATTATAAAAACAAACCTGTTATTTTTTTATATGTAGCACTTGAATATGATGAGAAAAATATTGCCAATTGGAAAAATTTTATTGCGGGTAAAGATGAGCATTTTGCCAAATTCCTTGATTACAAGCCTTTTCCGGGCATCCATGTAGTTGCTGAAAAACAATTCTATAATAAAAATATTAAACCATATAAATTAAGTTTTGTTCCTACTTATGTTTTAATCGACCAAAATGGTAATATTGTAAAAGCAAGAGCTGCCCGTCCGGAAGATATTTCAAAACAGATTAACAAGCTTTTGGAAAAATAATAAAATTGAAAAAAGATACAGGCAAATAGAATTGATTTAATAAACAGGAAAAAACACATCATATTAATATTGAAACTTTTAAATAGAACAGCAAATATATTCCGGCTTAACCCTGACTACGACAAAAGGGTTTTCGGACTTGATTTGATGAGGGCCATTGCCATTATTTCCGTGGTAATCGGGCACGATTCGATGTTGGAAGACGTTAACATCAAATTTCCCTGGATACGCCTCATCGATGGTGTTGAGCTTTTCTTTGTGCTGAGCGGATTTCTTATCGGAGGCATTCTGATTAAGCTCTTTAACAAAAGTGATTTCGGTTTTAAAACAATCGGGAATTTTTGGATACGCAGATGGTTCAGGACTTTGCCCAACTACTATCTTATTCTGATTCTGAATATTATATTCGTCTATTTCGGAATCATAAAGGGAGATTTCAGCAAATTTAACTGGAGATATTTTCTCTTTCTTCAGAATTTTTCCAAACCGTTGGTGGGATTTTTTTGGGAATCGTGGAGTTTGAGTGTGGAAGAATGGTTTTATCTTCTTTTTCCGGTAATTCTCGGTATTCTTTACCTTGTATTACATCCTTTTAAAATAAGCAAAAAGCAGGTTTTCTTTTGGTCTGTATCTGTTTTTTTATTGGTTCCGTTTCTTCTCAGGTTCTTTGTTGCGTCTGAGTACAAGGTAGATAACTTTTGGCTCGGTGTTAAAATATACAAAGTGGTGATATTCCGGTTAGATGGAATTGCATTGGGACTGTTAGCCGCATTTATTAAGTACCGGCGACCGGATTTCTGGTTTAAAAGCCGGAACATCAGCTTTTTAGCAGGTATTGTTATCAGCTATGCGGTATTGTATCACACCTGGCTGCCGGACGATTTTTCAACAAAAGTATTAAAACTCACATTCCAAAGCATCGGCTGTTTTTTACTTTTACCCAAATTTGACAGCATAAAAAAAGCCCCGCCGGCCGTTACCAAAATATTTACCCACATCAGTTTGATTTCATATTCAATGTATTTAATTAATCTGGCATTGGTACACCAGGTTATAATGGATAATTTTCCGCCTGACGGGACGCTTGACGCTGTGGTTTTGTATGTGATTTACTGGTTTGTTGTGATTACATTATCAACCTTGATTTACAAATCTTATGAGAAACCTGTTTTGGATATTAGGGACAGGATAGATAAACCTGTTTAAAAACTGTTTTAAAGTAAAATATTGCCATCACGATAACTTTTTTAAATAAAACTTGTTTAAAGTCTAAACATTTGATAAATTATAAAATATTGAAAACCAGAAAAGTGAATATCTTTTTTTTAATAAACCCACCCCTCCCCCTCCATGGAGGGGAATAATGGAATTCATTTTCTGGTTTTCAATATTTTATACTAATTGTCATCACGTTAACTTTAGACAACTTCATAATCTGTACAGGTAAAATTGCCGTATCAAACGTCAACGCAAACAATTTTTTATATTTTCGCAAGATATTAAAAACAGGGAAATATATGAGCAAAAGAGACTGGAAACCAATTAAAGAGTACGAAGAGATAAAATTTGAATACTGGAATCACATTGCCAAAATAACCATTAACAGACCACGGTATTACAATGCCTTTACACCCACCACCACCACCGAGATGGCTGCCGCGCTGGAAATCTGTAGCGAAAATCAGGATATCTATACCATTATCCTTACGGGCGAAGGCGACAAGGCTTTTTGCAGCGGTGGCGACCAAAATGTAAAGGGAAAAGGCGGATACATCGGTAAAGACGGAATTCCGAGGTTAAATGTGCTGGATGTGCAGCGGAAAATCCGTTCCATGCCCAAACCCGTTATTGCCATGGTTAACGGTTATGCCATAGGAGGCGGCCATGTGTTGCACGTGGTTTGCGACCTTACCATTGCTTCCGAAAACGCAAAATTCGGACAAACGGGCCCCAAGGTAGGCAGTTTTGATGCCGGCCTCGGTTCTTCGTACCTTGCATCCATTGTGGGACAGAAAAAAGCAAGAGAAATCTGGTTTTTAAACAAGCAATACACTGCCCGGGAAGCGTTGGAGATGGGGCTGGTAAACAAAGTGGTTCCCTTTGAAAAGTTAGAAGACGAAACCGTTGACTGGTGCCTTACCATGCACAAAAGAAGCCCCATGGCACTGAGAATGATTAAGTTGGGGCTCAATGCCGAACTGGACGGACAAATTGGGTTACAGGAGTTTGCCGGCAATGCCACCCTGCTCTATTACCTTACCGATGAGGCGCAGGAAGGCAAACATGCTTTTCTGGAAAAAAGAGACCCCGATTTTCATAAATACCCCAAGTATCCGTAAAACGGAAGCCGCTTTATGAATCAATCAACAACAAAACCGGCTTTGGGAAGCTGGATTAAAGCATTCCGGTTGCGTACGCTTCCGCTGGCTTTGTCGTGTACCGTTACCGGCAGTTTTATGGCTGTTGCTTCCGGCAGGTGGAACGGAACGGTGATTGCACTGACAGCCTTGACAACACTGCTGTTGCAAATTCTTTCCAATCTTGCCAACGACTATGGCGACGGCATAAAAGGCACCGATAACCAACAACGTATAGGCCCGGAACGAACCATTCAATCGGGTGAAATATCTGTTGATGCCATGAAAAGAATGATTATTCTTGTGGCATTGCTCTCATTTATATCGGGCATATTTCTGCTCTTTTTTTCATTAAAAAATCATTGGATTACAGCCATCGTTTTTCTTGTTTTGGGCATTGCGGCTATTTTGGCGGCAGTAAAATATACGGTTGGCGTTAAAGCCTACGGTTATTATAAACTCGGCGACCTGTTTGTGTTCCTGTTTTTCGGACTGACGGGGGTGATGGGAAGTTACTATTTAAACACACTGACACTTTCATGGGACAGCATTCTGCCGGCGATTACCATCGGACTATTTAGTACAGGCGTATTGAACCTGAACAACATGCGCGATATTGACAACGATGCCGCATCAAAGAAAAAAACCATAGCATCGGCACTCGGTTTGCAAAAAGCCAAATATTATCATCTTTTTTTAATCGGAACAGGGTGGGTTGCCGCCATTGTTTTTGTGCTGCTGCACTACCGTTCGGTTTACAATTTTCTGTTTGTACTTACCTTGCCCTTGTTCGCAAAGGATTTGACCGGTATCCTTAAAACCACCGATAATGCATTGCTTGATCCTTTTTTGAAAAAACTGGCCCTATCCACTTTTTTGTTTTCGGTATTGTTTGGTGTGGGGTTGTTGTTATAAATAATCTTCATACTTCATACCGCTGCCGGTTTTGTCATGATTTATGCACCGCACTGCGTACGGTGCTAATAATATTTCGCCCTTTCAGGGCGAGCAAATGGTTTTATCCATATACACCGGAAAACCCGTGTCATTATCCCCTGTCCTAATTCCGGTCCGTCGCAGACGGACAATCCGTTAAATTCGATTAATTCGATGATAAAAAATAATTGCATGAAGATTTGACAGCCGGTCGTAGTCAGAGACTACGAAGGTGGGGTTCCGTTTCCGTAAAAACATTTTGCGTCATTGCGATACGCATGGGGAGGGATTGCGGGTGGCGACCTGACCTTTTGGGTCGCGGCAAGCCATGAGGGCTGAGACCCGAAAGGTCGAATTCGGAGAAAGGCAGGTTTTGGGAAAGAATAATGAACACCGAATATCAATTTCAGATTTATTGGAGAATAACGGATTTCGGATTGAGGAATGAATTGGAAATGAGCAACAAACAATATTCAACGCTCAATGAGCAAGGGGGCGGGGAAACACCACAAACACTACACCCGGCAATTCAGAGGGTGCAAACAGGCAGGCCAAAGGGCAGTTGCGCCCGATGAATCCCCGAATGATATCCGTACCGAATGTGAACTGGAAGAGAAGCACGAGGGGAGATTCTTCGGCACTCTATCCCACATGGCCGGCCTGAAGATACCTCTGAATTATGAGGGGTTGGTGGTGTGAGGGCTCGCCCGCCTCAGGCGGGCAAAATACATTTAGCACCGTACGCAGCTCTGCGGAGTGCGGTGCGGAAATGAATTGAATTCAGGTTTTATGTTAATTTTATTGCAGAATTTTTCTAAACCCGCCTGAGGCGGGCCATCCCGCAATCCGGCGTTCAATCCGTCAGGTTTACCGGCGCATCCGATGAATCCCCGAATGATATCCGTACCGTATGTTGAATTGGAAAAGAAGTACAAGTGGAGATTCATCGGCATTCTATCTCACATGGCCGGCCTGAAGATACCTCTGAATTATGATGGGTTGGTGGAAAGAGGTCTCTTCCGGCATTGACATGTTTGAAACGCAAAAAACAGTGCAGAACACTAAAATATTTGTAGCACCGTACGCAGCTCTTTGCGGAGTGCGGTGCTACCGATACACCTCAGGCCTGCCTTCATAGGATTTTAACCATATGGAAGACCTGATTTTGAGAATATTTTTGTTATTGAGTATCCATTCCGGCAACCGGCCGTTGTCGAACACTACTGGAATGATATTTTTGCTAATGAGTTTATCAACCTGTTTCTTATTGGGTAAAGAGTTGTGGGCATTGTACCCTGTATAAAACATGATTTTTATGTGGTCGAGATTTCCGCAATTGAAAAATTCGTAGCTGTTTTCTTTGTCAAGAAGAGAAGGAATCTTTTTGTAAACCAAAGTATTGGATATTTTTTTACGATACACCTGCCTGAGGTTTTTATCGTTTTTAAGAAGCAGCGAATCGATATCCATTGAATTTAAAACAACAAACGACACAAGGAAAACGGAAATTACCGGAAATACAATTCCAGGTAAATGCCATTTCTTTTTAAGCCGGGCGACAATCGCATCTATTTCAAAACCCACAACAAGATATACAATTGAAGACACAATCAACGGAAAAGCAATCATTTTAGTGGATGCGACGGTGTAAAATCCGTAAACAACAACAAACCAGGAAAGAAAAGCTGTTTTGTACTGTTTTTTGATTTTTGATAACAAAAACAGAATCAATCCCCCTAAAAAGAAGTATTTGAAATTAATACCGTACAAAGTGGAAAAATGATCGTAATAAAACAGATAATCTCCTTTATGCTTTTCCACTATGTCGAAAAAGTGAGTGGAATTTAAACTGTATTCATATCTGCTTTCGCGTGGGAAACGCCACAGGATATAGAGTTGCCAGGGAAGAGCCGTCAAAACCGTGACACCAAAACTTTTGAGCATCTCAAGGTAATATTTCAGGTTGTAACGCTGCTCTTTTGAAAAAACGATTGTAATGAACCAACCCGAATAGACCAGCAACCCAGGCAACCACTTGTTTAGAATGGCGATACCCGAAAAAAGCCCGACTAAGTATATCCAATAATCTTTGCGGCTATTTTGAAATTCCAACCAGGCCCACAGCGATGCCGTAACGTAAAACACAAATGCTACATCGTTGTGGTCGGTAGCTTCGGCACCCGTAACAAGCCGAAACAAGAAACGTGACCCGGCCATTAAAACCGCTGCATAAAATCCGGTACGTTTACCTTTCAGAATAATTCCCATGCGGTAAACCAACAACAGCAAACCCGAAAACATCAGCATACTTGGAATACGCAGTGTAAATTCGTTGATTCCGAAAATTTTAAAGGCGAGGGCTATTTGCCACAAAAACCAGGGTTGCTTGTGCAGCCATACATGGTTTCCAACCCACTGTTTGTATGAATAACCGATATTGGGATGGTCAACAAGGGTTGGTTTAAGAGGATGATGCATCAGGTTTTTCGCCACCAGTGCATGAACCTGCTCGTCCCACATATGCAAAAAGGGTTGCATAAGCGAACAGACCCCGCTCATCAACAGGTTTGCCAAAACAAGCAGCAACAAAGCGATGAATTTTCTTTTTTGAAATTCGAATACAACAAGAGAGAGAAACAGCAGTGCCATACCGGCATAAAACCAGGGTGTCAAATGATTGAGGTAGCTGTTGTAATCGAAAGGCATTATTTAATGAATTATTGTTTTACCGTATTAAAAAATGAAGGCAAAGATAAAAAAGAAGATGAAGATTGGAATGGTGGAGTGAGGGGGCGAAGGGACGAAAGAACGAAGAAACGGATGGATGATAGGATATTTGATGTAAGATATTTTATTTTGATGTAAGATATCCGATCAGCCAGAGGCAGACACGTGTAAGATGTTAGAATTAAGAATTAAACTGCGGCAGGGATAGAAGCGGTAGATTGCGAAGCCTATTGGCTTGCAACTGTAAGCAGTTTGCGATGCCTGAAAGCATGCAACTGTAAACCCGGCCGTCCAAAAACAAAAAATCGCTTTAATTGAAAACTTTTTTTAAAAAAACCGGAAACGATACAAGCGTAAACGCCTTATTTTACCTAACTTTGCCGAAAGAAAACACCCGGACTATGCAGATTTCGAAAGCGGAACAGGAACGACTGGAAATCTTACGGCTTTATCGTAAGCTGATAGACGTATGGCATACCCGGAAAGAGACCAAAGACAGGTGGGAAGTAAGAAAGGCATTCCGCCTTGCCGCCGACTACCACAAAGACAAACGGAGAAAATCGGGAGAACCCTTTATTATTCACCCGCTCGAAGTGGCCATTATTGCTGCCGGTGAGATAGGGCTGGGCAGAACATCCATAATTGCCGCCCTGCTTCACGACACGGTGGAAGATACGGAACTGGAACTTAAAGATATTGAGGCACTTTTCGATAAAAAGGTTGCCAATATAATCGACGGGCTCACCAAAATAGATTACATAGAGGAATCGGGTGTTACACCACAGGCGGCTACGTTGCGGAAGATAATCATGTCGCTTTCCGACGACATCAGGGTTATTTTGGTAAAACTTGCCGACCGTCTGCACAACATGCGCACACTTGACGCCATGCGTCCCGAACAACAGTTGCGGACAGCTTCGGAAAGCCTGACCATATACGCACCCATAGCTCACCGGCTGGGATTATATGCCATCAAAACCGAACTGGAGGAGCTTTCATTTAAATATACCGAGCCCGATTCGTACCGTGGAGTAAAAAACCGGCTTGATGAATTAAAAGAGAACCGTGAGAAATATCTGGAACGTGTTATCCCGAAACTCAAGGAAAGTGTTTCCGCTATATTCCCTGAAAATGAGATTATTGTAAATGAGAGGTCGGCGTATTCGGTTTGGAAAAAATTAAAAGACAAAAAAATATTTCTTCAGGATTGCGACGGCACTTTTACTATTGACATTGTGGTTGACAATGGAGAAACAGATGAAGGACAGGCCTGCTGGCAAACATATTCTGCCGTCAGCAAAGTATTCAAACCCGACAACCTTCACCTGAAAGATTTAATTTCCATTCCAAAAGAAAACGGATATCAGGCCATTCATACAAAGCTTTTGGGACCCGAAGGACGCTGGCTGGAAGTGCATATCCGCAGCAAACGTATGCATGAGGTTTCAAAACGCGGTTATGCGGCATTCTATGAGTTGAACGAACTGCTGGACAAAGAGCACAATATCAATATCTGGTTGGAAAAAACCAAGGAACTTCAGGAAAAAGAGGATGAAAATGCCGCACTTTTTCTGGAAAAGTTTACCCACGAATTTCTTACCGACGAAGTGATGGTGATTACACCGAAGGGAGATTTAATAAAACTTCCCAAAGGTTCTACCATACTCGATTTTGCTTATCACATCCATTCGGATTTGGGAAATCACTGTATGGCAGGCAATGTAAACCGGCAGTTGAAAGAGAAATCTTATGTACTGAAACCGGGAGACAAAGTGGAAATTATCACTTCGGACAAAGCGGAACCCACCGAAGAGTGGTTTAACTTTGCCACTACTGCCAAAGCCGAAAAAGGAATCAGCAACTATATTCACAACAAGAGAAAAAAGTATCACTCCGAAGGTGCGGAAAAACTAAAAGAGATTTGCAACCAGCTTAAAATTGAGTATTCCAAGGCGGTTATTGCCAAGCTGATTGATCATTATAATTATCAGGGAAAGGTTGACCTTTTTTATTTTGTTGCTACGGGAGCCATCACTGCAAAACATGTAAAAGAGGTATTGTTTCCCGACGACGAAAAGAGAAGCTGGTATTCTTATTTAAATATTTTCAGGGCGAAGAACAACAGTAGTGAGCTGAAAAAGGAGAAAGAGACCGGCAATATACCCTTCAGCAAAATAGCACGCTCGTACAAAGGTGACCTTAAACAGTTAGACCACGTTATCTCCAAATGCTGCAACCCCTTACCGGGGGACGAGATTATCGGAATTTCCATTCCGGGTCAACCCATTCAGATACACCGAACCGACTGTAACGTAGGACATAAATTAATGTCGATTTATGGCAAAAGCATCATTAAAGTTCAGTGGAAAGAGGATGACAACCTGGCTTTTCTGGCGGGTTTGAGTCTTGAGGCGGAAGACAAACAGGGACTAATGCTGGAGCTTGCAAAGTTATTTTCGGAGAAATACAATATCAATTTCCGCTCTTTTAAAATGACTGCCAAAGACGGTATTACCGAAGCAAAAATCACATTTTTTATCAGCAGCGAGAAAAAACTGGAAGGCCTTAAATCGTCTATAAAAAAGATTAAAGCCATCAAATCGGTGGAAAGAATCACTGACATTCAGCGAATTTAAACTCCCGCTTTTTCCTTTTCCAGAGTAAACATAAATGATGTTCCCTCACCCTCTTTACTTTTTACGGTAATGTTTTGTCTGTGCGCCTCAATAATGTGCTTTACAATGGCCAGCCCCAGTCCGGTGCCTCCTTTTGCCCGCGAACGTCCTTTGTTGGTGCGGTAAAAGCGTTCAAAAACCCTCGGCAAAAATTTTTCTTCGATACCCGGACCGTTATCGGAAACTTCGATAAGATATTTGGTTTCCAAATCGTGAATGGAGATTGTAATGGCCGTTCCGCCTTTGTTGCCGTATTTTATTGCATTATCAATCAGGTTTATCAATACCTGGCGGATACGTTTTTGGTCGGCCACTACTTTAAATACTTTGGAAGCGGAAGGCTGCAAATTGATAACCGCTTTATTTTTTACCGCTTTCATTTCCATAAAATCAACAACTTCACGTATGAGGATATTGATATCAAAAGGTTGCAGTTTCAGTTTTGCAACACCCGATTCCAGCTTGGAAATCTCTTCTAAGTCTTCAACAATGGCAATCATCCGGTTAATGCTTTTTTTTGTTTTCTTTAAAAAAGCCCTGTTAACAGCTTTGTCCTCCAATCCGCCGTCGAGCAGTGTAAGGATATAACCCTGGATATTAAAAATGGGAGTTTTCAATTCATGGGAGACATTTCCAAGAAATTCGCGACGGTATGCAGCCAGTTGCTTCAGGTTTTCAATCTCTTCCCGTTGTTTTTCGCCCCACTCCTTTACCTCTTCGTTAACCTCATCCAGCGATTTTTTCTTTATAACCTTTTCACTGTTTACACTGCCGGAATCGCCTATGGTTTTGTAAATCAGCTTTATTTTGGTATAGATAAATTTGTCGAGGAAATAGCGGACAACAAAATAGGCAACGGCAAACATAAGCGGCACGGATACTACAAACGGTATCCACCGGAACCGGAACCAGATGAGTGATACGGCAATAAAAATCATTATAAAAAAAGCTGTCAATATGGAAGCCGTATAAAACGCTATGTTACGGGAACCGGTACTACTCATAAACAATCATTATGATTTTTAAACTTCGAATTGATAGCCCACTCCTTTAACGGTCCGGATGTTGTCGAGCCCGATTTTTTCACGGATTTTCCTGATGTGCACATCAATGGTTCGGTCGCCCACAACCACCTCATTTCCCCATACATTGGAGAAAATTTCTTCACGTGAAAAAACCTTGTTGGGTGACGATGCAAGCAGATAAAGAAGTTCAAAAACTTTTTTCGGCAGAATGATCTCCTTACCGTTTTTGACCACCACGTATTTTACCGGATCGATAGTCAGGCTTTCAAATTCAAGTTTTTGCGGATTTTCTTTTCCTTTATTGGCTCTGCGCAATAATGCCATTACTCTTTTGACCAGCACCTTCGGCTTCACAGGTTTGGTTACGTAATCGTCGGCACCTGCTTCAAAACCCTGAATTTGCGTGTAATCTTCCGCCCGGGCAGTAAGGAGGATTACCAGCGTATTGTCCAGTTTTTTAATACTTCTGATTTGTTCCAGAGCCGTAATCCCGTCCATTTCGGGCATCATTACATCAAGAATAATCAGGTCGGGAACTTCCTTTACGGCTTTTTTAACGGCTTTGGCCCCATTTCTTGCCGAAGAGACCCGGAATCCTTCTCTCCGGAGGTTGTAAGTCAGGAATTCTATAATATCCTCTTCATCGTCAACGAGCAAAATCTTGAAACGGCTA
>JALVZH010000366.1 GCA_027022105.1 Bacteroidales bacterium
GTGTGTACCAGTAAACCTGCCCGAGCGCTGTGGCATCGGGGCCCAGGGCAGGTGTAACACCTTCGGGCAATGTGCCGGCAGGCAGCGAACTCAGTTTTTCAAGAATCCGGGAACGACTCCAGTAAAACTCAATGTCTTCATCAAAAATAATGTAGATGCTCGACAATCCGAAAATGGAATTGCTGCGGATGGTTTTTACACCCGGAATTCCCAATAAAGCCGTAGTTAAAGGATAACTTATCTGGTCTTCGATGTCCTGCGGCGAACGTCCCGGCCACTCGGTATAAACAATCTGCTGGTTTTCTCCGATATCGGGAATGGCATCCACAGGCACCGGATCGTTGGGAAGAAATCCCGTATCCCAGTTAAAAGGCGAGGTGACAACACCCCAAATAATGAAAAGCGCCAGCACCAGAAAGGTAACAAGTTTGTTTTCAAGAAAAAACCGGATGATATTATTTAACATGACCTTTTTTGTTTTAATTTGACGGTACAAAGAAAGGTCAGGTGCACCGGCGGGGCGTTATATAATTTTAGAAAAGGGTTATATGATTTTTGAATGCAGGTATGAAATAGGCACCCGGAGACGAATAATCCCAAAATTGTAACCTGTTTGATTCTACACGATATTTGTTTTTATACAGGGTCATTGTAACCGTATTATCTAAATCATATCCAAAGGTTTTCGGTTTTTCTCTTGCAATTTTTTAAATGCCGAAGGACTCATACCGATAACCTTGCGGAACTGATTTGAAAGGTGCTGTACACTGGAATATCCCATTTGATAAGCTATTTCGCTTAATGTCAGTTCGTCGTATATCAGCAGCTCTTTTACCCTCTCTATACGTTGCAAAATGATGTATTTCTCAATGGTTATGCCTTCCACGGCGGAAAAGAGGCTGCTAAGGTAAGTATAGTCGTACCCCAGTTTTTGTGAAATATGGTCGGAAAAATTAATGTTGCCCACCAGCTCGGGGTCGTAATGGATGTAATTAATCACTTCCGTACGGATGCTCTCAATCAGGCGGCTTTTTTTATCGTCTATCAGTTCAAATCCTATTTTGTGAAGGTTCGTATCAATTTCTTTAAGCGTTTCATCATCCACAGAGCCCTCTACAACAACTTCTCCCAAAATCACATTCATGGGTTTCAGCCCCAGTTTTTTCAGTTCGCGTTGTACCGCCCAGATACAGCGGTTGCAAACCATATTTTTGATATAGAGTGTTGTGCTTTCCATAGTCTGTCAAAGTTAGTAAAAATACCAATACAAAAAAGCGCCCCAATTACGAAATTCAGAACGCTTTTAAATCAGTAATATGGTATAATAACTATTTTAACACTCCGGAAAACTCCTGAGTATAAACAGAAGATGAAGAATCAATCTTGAATATATAATTGAATTTGTGGTCATTCATATCAAAATAACCGTAATGTTTGTCGTTTTGGTTATGTTCGTTACTCATATGTTGCTGCCATGTTGTCCAACCATTGTCATTTCCCATCATGTGGTGGTTTTCCGACTCGTGGTGACCATATTCGTTGTAAAAATCGTTATCTGTAAAACATACCCGCATCATATCGCCATCTTCATACAATTCCAGCATAAAAGTAGTATCGATATCATCACCATAACAATGAATTTCAATTGTATAGTCATTTACTTTGGAAATGTCCGCGATAGCGGGACTGGTTGTTTTAAGGTTGTTCGTTGTCAGAGTACCCTCATAAGTACCGACAACCGATTTTGTCAAATCCTGATTTGTCTTGTCTTTGTTGCAGGAAACAAGGCCTACTACCAATAGAACGACTGCAACAACTGTTAATGCTTTTAAATTTTTCATTTTAATAATGTTTTTGAGTGTTAATAATTAATTTTAAATAATGACAACTGTTTTTTGATTACAAATAAACTATCTATCCGTCAGATGGTTGTTATAATATTCTCTATAAATTGTATAATATTGTAAAACCGACTCAAATTATTTTATCAAAGAATTTACCTGAAATTAATAATTTCAAGGTCATTTCCCCAACTTCAGTATTCTCATGGCTCCTCTCACAACCACCAGAAAAACAAGTGCCCCCATAATCAGATCCGGGTATTTGGAACCGGTTGCAAAAACCAGTATCCCTGCCACAATAACTCCCGTATTGATAATAATATCGTTGGAAGTAAAAATCATGCTCGCTTTCATGTGCGCCTCACTACTTTTTGATTTCTGCAAAAGCCACAGGCAAACGGAATTGGCAATAAGGGCAAAAACGGAAACAATAATCATCATTTTATAACCGGGCAAAGCCTCGTTTCCCGTAAATCTCCTGATTACCTCCACAAATCCCAAAAGTGCCAATACCATTTGAAAATAACCGCTTATTACGGCAACCTTTTTCTTTCTTTTCATGGTTGACCCTGCCGCCCAAAGACTTAAACCATAAACCGAAGCATCGGCAAGCATATCCAGCGAATCGGCTACCAAGCCCATGGAACGGGAAAGAAATCCGGTGGTTATTTCAATGATGAAAAACCCAAAATTGATGGCCAGTACAATCCATAATATGTTCGTCTGAGTTGTAATATTCTTCTGTTCACCTCTTTCCTTCGTTTCCACCGTCTCAATTAGTTTGGAACCCAGGTTCAGTTCATCAAGACGTTGTTCTATTTCAGGATTTTTTTCTTTATGGAATACGGTAAGTTTCCGGTTCTCGAGATCAAAATCCAGGGTTTCTATCTCAGGTATTCCCTCCAACTTCATCCTGATTAAGGATTCCTCCGAAGGGCAATCCATTTTTGAAATGTTAAATGTGCTTTTGTACATAACTTTTTTCAAAATGGAACTTCCTACAAACTTTCAATCACATTTGTCAGCTTACCGTAGATCTCTTCTGCAATTTTATCCATTTCCGGATTTTCTATACCTTTCATGGCAACCAAAGGATTCACTGCAGCGACATCTGTTTTTCCGTCACCGGTTTCCTGGACTACAATATTACAGGGCAGCACAATTCCGATGTTTTTTTCTGCCTGCAGAGATCTGTATGCAAAAGGCGGATTACACGCTTCGAGAATAGTGTATTTTCTGAAATCCACATTGATTTTTTCTTTCAGCGTATTGTGCATTTCAATTTTTGCAAGTACGCCAAAACCCTCTTTTTTAAGCTCTTCTGTTACTCTTTCTACTGCTTCTTCAAAAGTGTAACCGGTTGTTTTTTCGATGTAATAGTTCATTTTTTTTGTATTTAATTTAAGTAATTTGTTGATACATGATTTTTTTACCCACCCCTAACCCCTCCAAGGAGGGGAATTTACGTTTCCAATATAAATTCTTAACATTTTTAACATTCTTTTTACCAATTGACGGTAATGTTTTAGTTAACGGTAATAATCTCCCCTCTTGGGAGAGCTCGTCCCGACTTTACGTCGGGAGGATTAAGGGGTGGGTTATTTAAATACTTTTCATATGCTTATAAAAATGTTAATTCCTATTATCCTTGTTGAAAGGTTTTAAATATAAAAAACACATGACCCACCCCTGACTCCCGACATAAAGCCGGTTCAGACTTTCCAAGGAGGGGAATTTCCGTTTCCAATATGATTTCTTTACATTTAGTCATCATCTCCTGTTTCGCTCTTTTTCATTTCCGAAAGGATATAATAGGCTCCGTTTTGGGCAATCTTAACTCCCGGTTTTAGTGGTGAAAGCAGTTTTATTTCCACCCATCCGTCTTCTTTTTCTCCGGTAACCACCCCTACCGGTGTAAAGGTCACTGCTTCATTGTTTTTTTCTACCGTAAAGATATAGGATTTACCGTCTTCAGTCACAACAGCCTCTTCGGGCAAAGCATTTACAAATTTGTTTTCCGTAGCAATCCTGCCGGTGATGTACATGCCCGGAATAAGCGCTCCTCTTTTGTTATCAATCTCGGCATGAACATGAACCGCTTTGGGATTTTGTTCAAATGTTTTGCCCACGGCAAAGATGGTGGCCGTTAAAGGTTTTCCGGGGATTGATTCCACATTAAACAGAACCTTCTGTCCCTTTTTTACTTTATACACATCCTTTTCAAACACCATCAGGTCGGCATGCACTTTACCGGTATTTACCACTTCAAACAGAGGCATCTGCGGTTCCACATACTGTCCGGTTCGTATTTCCACCTTTTCTATATATCCCTCTATGGGGCTTATTACGGGTATCTTCTCATAAACAGTTCCCTTTTTGATTTTTCCGGGGTCAAGGTTCAGCAGTTTCAGCTTGGCCTCTAAGTTCAATACATCGCTCCGCAGGGAAAAATAGTCGGCCCGTGCCTTTTGATATGCTTTTCCCGAACCCACTTTTTCATTATAAAGTTTTTTCTGACGCTCAAATTCCTGTTGTAAAAAGTCGAGTTGATTGACCGCGTTCAGGTATTCTGTTTGAATATCAAGCAAATCGGGGTGTTTTAAGTAGGCAAGCAGGGCTCCTTTTTGAACTTTGTCGCCTTCAAATACATTTATAGATGCAACATTGGCGCCTATAATTGCCGTCACGGACGCTTTGTTTTGCGGTGGTACATTCAGATAACCGTTTGCCACAACCACATTCTTAAAAATATATTTGGCCATGGTATCCGTTTTAATGGATAAAGCTTCCGTTTGGCGAATGGTAAGTGTTACCGGTGTCATTTCGCCTGTTGTTTCGTTCTCCCCGGTTTCTCCTCCGGGTTCTTCCGTGGTGGTGTTGCAGGCGGATATTCCCATCAAAAGCAATCCTGCGAAAATTAAATATACGATGGATGTTAATTTTATTTTTTTCATGTTTTATAATTTATTGTTTTGTAAAATATTCCAATTTAAACAATGTATTCAGGTAGTTGGCAAGTGCTTTTTGTGTTTCAAATTCCACTTGCACGGCATCTCTTATATTTTGCAAAAAGGTAACATAATCGATGTCTCCCTGTTCGTATGCCAATGCCGCACCTCTTTTTTGTTCCACGGCTGTGGGCAAAGCTTCATCGCGGTAATACTGCCAGGTTTGTAACCATTTACGGTATTCATCATACAGATTCCGGTATTGAGTATTTACCTCAATGCTTTTTTGGCGGTATTGTTCAACAGCTATCCGGCGCTTAATTTTTGCCGACTGCGTTTTTCCTGATTGTGAAGCAAAAACAAGCGGAATACTGATACCGACTTCGTATTTATAAAACCCTTTTTGTGTTCCTATTTTCTGGTTTCCGTATTGAGCAAAAAATACAGGTGCAAAGCCTGTTTTCTGCTGTCGTAATTTTGCTTCGGCCAATCCTATGTTCTTGTTGTATAGTTGCAACAAAGGATGATAAGAAACAGAATCAAGAGGTGGTGTCAGCGGACGGTTAAGAAGGCTATCAACCGTTTCCGATACCGTATAAACCGTGTCGGATACAAACCAGCGGTTCAGGTTTCGCAAGGCAATAATGAAATCTCTGTATGCATTTTCTTTTTGAATGCGGATTTGTTTGGCCCTGTTGGAAACCGACAGGTATTCAAGACGTGAAATGGCTTC
>JALVZH010000367.1:0-2370 GCA_027022105.1 Bacteroidales bacterium
GTTAAATCTGTTAACACATGAATTGTTTCATAGAATTCAACCGGATATCGGTTTTGCAAATCTGCATCAAAAGGCTTGTAACCATTTGGATAAAAAAGAAGGTAGAATATACCTGAAACTGGAATTGGAGGCATTGAAAAAGGCATTGGCGTCAAACAACGAAGACCGGCAAAAAGAACACCTTAAAAACGCTTTGCTTTTTAGATTATACCGTTATCAATTGTTTCCAAATGCAAAAGAAAACGAGAACTTACTTGAACTTATCGAAGGTCTGGCTGAATATACAGGGACAATATTGAGCGGCAGAAACGATGAAAACTTAAAAGCATATTACACCCGGGCAATAGAAAAACTTTACGAGAACCCGACCTTTGTAAGGTCGTTTGCTTACAGGACAACACCTGTTTATGGGTATTTTATGAAACAAAAGGATGAAACCTGGAATCTTAAAATCTCTGCTACAACAAATTTGACAGATTACATGATTGATTTCTTTAATATTTGCGTTCCGAAAGAATTAAAAGATTCGGTTTTTCGAATCAGAGATAAATATAATTATGCACAAATTACCCGTATTGAAGAAGAAAGAGAAAGAAAGCAAAAACAGTTATTAGCAGAACTGGATATGAAATTCAGGGAAAACCCTGTTTTGATAATTCCGTTTCAAAATATGAACATCAGTTTTAATCCGGGCAACTTAATCCCTTTTAGAAATCTGGGAACAGTTTATCCGAATTTAAGAATTTCGGATAATTGGGGTATTCTGACGGCAGAAAAAGGGGCGTTGGTTGGTAAAAACTGGGGAAAAGTAACAGTTTCAGCACCAACAAAAATAACGGATAAATTTGTTGAAGGAGACGGTTGGAAACTTGAATTGAACAGTGATTGGAAATTAGTAAAGATTAAAGAAAATTATACCCTGAAAAAGGAATAATACACTCTGACAATGTGAAATGTTGCATATGCCGGAAATTTTAAAAACAGACCTTTATTGATGACTATAAACAAGCTTCCAAATAATAGGGGGTTGGTACAAAAAAATTGGAGAATAATGTTAATAACTAGTATAAGGCGAGAATTTTAAAATTTACGGCGGATTTATGGCGATTATTTTAAAATTTTTCGTAAATTTAAGCCGATTTTTATAAAATAACACTATGTTTATAAAACGGGATTTATTTAATGATATTAAAAAACATCTTGAAAAAGAAGAAATAACCATACTCATAGGTGCCAGACAGGTTGGAAAAACTACTCTGTTAAAGCAATTGCAACGAGAACTTGAAAAGAAAAAAAATCCAACGATCTATTTGAATTTGGATATAGAAAAAGATTTTGAACTGCTCAGTTCACAAAATAAGTTATTGCAAATGCTCAGATTTCACTTCGGTGAACAAAGAAGCTATGTATTTATAGACGAAATTCAACGCAAAGAGAATGCTGGTTTGTTTCTCAAAGGCTTGTATGATATGGGTTTGCCATACAAATTTATTGTATCCGGTTCGGGTAGTTTGGAAATAAAAGCTAAGCTCAAAGAAAGTCTTGCGGGCAGGAAGAAACAGTTTGTTTTACATCCGGTAAGTTTTAGGGAGTTGGTCGATTATCGAACAGAATATGAGTTTTCTGACAGATTAAAAGAATTTTTAAAAGTTGAAAACCGGAGAGCTTATGACCTATTGGTTGAATATCTGAATTTCGGAGGCTATCCGAAGATTGTTTTAAGCCCGGACTTGAAAGATAAATATGATTATTTTGATGAGATAACTCAGGCTTATTTTGAGCGTGATTTGAATTATTTGCTAAATTTTGATTCGCCGCAGGTTTATACTTTGATGTTGAAAGTTTTGGCTTCACATCTTGGTAAAATTCTGAATTATAACCAATTGGCGCAAATATTAAATCTAAATATTTATAAAGTCAAAAAACTTTTATGGTTTGCTGAGCAAACGTATATCATACATCTGCAAACGCCATTTTACAGAAATCGTCTCAAAGAACTACGCCGGTCGCCTGTTGTGTATTTTGAGGATATCGGATTGGCCGCCTATGCCAATAGAACAATGGGCAATATGTTTGAACCGGAAGACCTCGCTTTTGCGTTCCAAAATTTTGTTTTTCAAAAGCTAAAAGATTATTGTGATAAAAATCATTTTGTATTACACTATTGGCGCACAAGCGACGGTGCAGAAGTTGATTTTGTCATAAATACAGGATTGAAAGTGGTACCTGTGGAAGTTAAATTTAAACATCTGAAAAAGCCGGTCAATGGCAAAAGTTTACTGAGTTTTATCAAAACTTACAAGCCGGAAAATGCTTATGTCATTAATTTAAATATGGACAAGTCAATGAAATTTGAAGATACCTGTATCC
>JALVZH010000367.1:2380-5519 GCA_027022105.1 Bacteroidales bacterium
GTATGAGATCGCTTTTAACCTTAAAGCCCTTTTACAACTTTAAGTTTATTAAACATTTTTTTATCTTTATCAAAAACTTTTCAATGACTACAATTAACATTTTCGTTCCGCGAAAAAATATTATATTCTGATTCACAATCATCCGAAAGTTTTTCACAAACACCTTACAATACCCTGAAACCTCAGGAAAAACAGGTATTGTATATGAATAATCAGGAAAATAAGTCCGCTTTGGGTATCAGTTCAGATTGTTTGCCGTATTACCGGTTTATTATTATTTTTGTTCCGTCTGCAGACTGCCGAGTCCCATATTTTTTTGTTTTGTTGTGAAAACCAAAAACATGGGATTCTCAGACACTTTTAAATTTTAAAGTTTCGAATAGTAGTGAGATTATACCTTTTTTAAAAAAGGTGTAAAGAAAAAATACAGGTTAAAATTGAAAAACCATAAAAAGTTATGAATAAAATATAATAAGTCGCAATTATTAATAAATCCTCCGGTTATTATGAAATTAAAACCAATCATATCAATACTTCTACTGATATTAACGAGTACATTAGCAGCGCAGACATCTTACCAGCTGCCAAAAGTTTTGTATTTGACAACCGGCGATGGTGAAGGGCGCGGAACCATTTCCGACGGGGTGGTATTGGCATTACAATCTTTTAACAAGCTTGGTATTTTTGTGCGGTTGGAGAATAAATCGGCATTGCTGAACCCCAAGGTTTTAAACCAATATCAAATTATCATGGCACCGACTATTCGTTCGTATCACGATTTGCCCCTTCCCGAAGCCTTGACTTTTTTGAGTGATGAAGAGATGAACAATCTGTCGGATTGGGTTAAAAATGGCGGGATACTGGTATCCGGAGAGAACATTGGCAGAAATACGCTTAACGGGAAAGACAGGCTGATTGATAAAGATATTTTGGATAAAACCACCTGGCCGTTAGCCGAATGTTTCGGGGTGGAATTGAAAGAAATAAACTGTGATAATTTCAGTTTACAGGCAGACAAAAAAGGCATTTGGAACGGAATAAAAAAACCTTTTGTAAAAACACCCTGGCGGTTGGTACCTGTTAAAATATCGGAAACGGTTGAAACCTATATGAATCAAACGGATGAAAATTTGTCGTATCCGGCGCTTACAGTAAACAAATACGGTAACGGAAAAGCCGTGTTGTTACCGACTTTCAAATTATTACATCCGCAAAGTGACGGTGGCCTTTCAACAGAAAATCAAATTGACCGGTTTTATCAATGGATAGTTGATATGAGCATAGGTAAAAGAGTCTATCCGCTATATGTCAACCCATGGAAAGATGCCCATACCACAGTTTATTGTCAAACTTTTGATGACGGTGGTACACCGGAACAATATCAACGAATCATTAAATTTATAAACGATAATAAATTACCAACCGTATTTTTTGTAACGCCACATATCAGGAAAGATGTTCAATTGATGTTGGAAAAAGAAAAATTAATCTCATTACAGGGCCACTCTTTCAATCATCCCGATTTCAGAGAATTGGACTACGGGCAAACTTTGAACGAATTTTTATTAAACAGGAATTATTGGCATAAAAATTTTACAGGTTTTCGGTTTCCCTATGTATCCAATAGTTTTTGGGGGATGTATGTGCTTGATAAATCAGGCTTTAAATACGAAACCAGTATTGCCGCCAACAACCTGGATTTTATCCGAGGCAGTGTGGTGCCGTATAATATCCCGATATTCAAAGATGACTTTTTTACTTCATTAAATTTGTTGGAAATATCGCAAATCTATCACAGCGATTGGTATTTTTATCAAAAAGTTCTGGACAAAGAAATTGATTATACCGCAACACTGCAAAAAGAAGATGCAAAGCGTTTTAAAGAGTATTTATTTCGCTATTTTAACGATGTGGTACAACCCAATAAGGGGGTGATGGTATATTTGGGTCATCCCATGTATAGCGGTATAAACGAAATCACTTTGCAACCTTTGCAAGAATTAATAAATTATTTGAAATCGCAAAATGTATGGATTACATCGGCAAATACGGTTGCAGAGCGTTGGAACAAACTGAAAGACTTGAAAATATCGGTAACCGAGCAAGGAAACAGTGTCAACCTTGAAATTTCCAGCACTTCCAGGCTTGAAGGATTGAGTATTAAACTTTTGCAAAAACCGGAAAAAGTGGTTTCTCCTATTCCATATCGTATGGTTGAAAGGCAAAAAGAGTATTACCTGATATTGGATACGGATAGCACCCAAAAGATTACTTTGTATTTTTAATCGTTATTTGTCAAACATATCTTTTAAGACCGGAGAATGAAAAGAAAAATATTAGTAGTAATACTTTTTTGGTGGTCAGGCAACCTGATGGCGCAAAAATTTTCTGCTCAAATTTGCACATGGAAATACGACAAACCTGCTGCTGTTTCCATAACATTTGATGATGCATCCTATTCGCAATATGAGTATGCCTATCCGGTTTTGTCAAAATATCATTTTAAAGCAACATTTGGTTTGGTAGGAGAGTGGACGAAAGAGCAAGCCTCGTATTCAGCCGAACCAGGTATGTTTGAAATAAAAAAGATGGGCTGGCAGCAAATAAGGGAATTGCAAAAAGCCGGAAACGAAATTGCTTCGCACGGATACCGTCATCAACGCTACAACAGACTTTTGCCATTGGACACCTTAGTTGTTCAAATGAAAAAAAACAAAACCCTCATTGAAATTCATACGGGTGCTGCTTGTTACACCATACATTATCCCTATTCGTTTGCAACGGATAAAACCGCAACGGCAGCAAGAAAAGCGGGTTTCTGGTTCGGCAGAACAGGCAATGAAAATTATAATAATGCCGTACCCGATAATATGTTGTTACTCCAATCGAAAGCCGTTTTAAGTGACACTATCCCTAACCTGCCCGTATTTGATAAATGGCTGAAACAAGCCCGTGACAAATGGCTTATACTGATGTACCATCATCTGTTTCCGAAAGGCAGTAAGGAAATGCGTATTTTGGAATACCACAAAGTCAGAAACACCTATTCGCTTTACCCTGAAACCTTTGACAAGCAGATGCAAATCTTAGCTGAAAAAAATTATTGGGTGGCACCGGTAAAAAATGTTGGGAAATATAT
>JALVZH010000368.1 GCA_027022105.1 Bacteroidales bacterium
CAAAATTGAGGGTAGATAGGCAATGTAGGAGACAAGCAGCATCTTTTTAAAACCGTATTTATCGGCAATGGTTCCCGAAAAAATCGGTGTTAAATAGGACAGCAGCAGAAAAATACTCTGTATTATCCCCAAATCGCCCTTTGAAAAGCCAAGCTGTTGCAGATAAATACCAAAACTCATGTAAATGCCGTAATAGGCAAAGCGTTCCAATACCTCAATAAAATTTGCCACCCAGAAAATCCGGGGGAACGATGTACGTTTGCTCATAACTATTCTTTTTGTCTGTTTTTTTGTTCAAATAAAAGGATTTTTTTGGAAAAAACAGTAAAACTCTTTGAGAATATACTAAAATGATATACTTTTGTGGTCTAAAACAGGATATACATGAAAAACATATCATTAAAAATTGACGATTCCATTTTTCGGGAGACTGAAAAAATACTTTCCGGTATCAATAAGCCGAGAAACAGATATATTAACGAAGCAATTGCCTATTATAACAGGATTCAAAAACGGCTTTTATTGGAAAAACAGTTGAGGAAAGAGCAGGGAAACTACCGAAGGAATTAACCGAAATTGTTAAAGACAACCTGAAAATAATATTCGACTTGGAATAATGTCAGGAAACTGCTCGTGGTTTTTCAATTACAATGGTTTGCTAAACTTTTATATAACTCAGAGTGTCAGTTAATTATATGAATTGGTTATTTTGTCCGGAATTATTGGTTTTTTTCAATTTCAACCATACGGGTCTCCAACGCCGGTACCTGCCTCCGACCCGCAAGGTTATCATCACTGAAAACCGGTAGCTGGTGGCAGTTTCAATTGGTTATCTGTTTTACCGTAAATATTTTTCCAAATTACCAACTTTTAAATACCCTTTGAATTACCTGTGACAGGAGTCTGCAAGAATAAATTCTTCCCCAACCATTAACTCGGGAATATTTAAACTCTCAACTTTTCAACCTTTGAACCTTTCAACTTTTGAACCTTTGAACCTTTTTTAATCCTAATTTTTGCAAAAAGATTTTGAAATGAGCAAAACCTCCAAAAATGCGCTGCTGTGGACCATAAGTATTGTCGTTACACTTCTTGCGGTTTATTATCAGCGGGCTACGGGGCCGACCCACCCTAAGTACGGCACCGTTACGGTTGACGGGCAGGAAGCAGATTATAAACTGTTGCGGTCGCATGGTGGTAAGGGCGGTGCACCGGTAACCATTGCCGTTCCCGATACATCGGTTTTGGGAATCCTTTCGTTTCGCAGGTACAAAAGCAATGACCAATGGATAAAAACGCTGATGATCCGCAAAGGGGATACCCTTACGGATACATTACCGCATTTGGCCCCTGCCGGTAAAATGATGTACACCATTGAATTAAAGAAAAACGGAAAACTTTATCCTGTTACCCGTGAGCCGGTAATATTGCGCTATAAAGGGGCTGTACCGGTTTTTATACTTGTGCCGCACATTCTTTTTATGTTCTTTGTAATGCTTTTTGGCGTCAGAGCTGCAATTGAGGCTTTGGCCGGAGGCGAGGAAACCCGCTTTTATACCGGTTTTACAATGGTGTGCCTTTTTATCGGAGGACTTATTCTTGGGCCCGTTGTCCAAAAATATGCTTTCGGTGTCTTTTGGTCCGGCTGGCCTTTCGGACATGATTTAACGGACAACAAAACCATCTTTGTGTTCGTTTTCTGGCTGATAGCCTGGTATCAATTAAAGAAAAACGAGCTGCACAAAACATGGGTTATCATTGCTGCAATAGTGATGCTCGTTGTTTATTCCATTCCCCACAGTGCAATGGGTTCCGAAATAGATTACACAAAACAAAAAACCGAAATAAAAAAATAAAAGATGAATTTTATAATCCTTATTGCAACCGTTATTGTCTCAATTATGGCATTCGGGAATGCCGAACTGTTTAACAAACTGGTTTTTAATGCTTACAACATAAAGCACCGGAAGGAGTCGTGGCGCTTTGTCTCTTATGCGCTGGTACATTCGGGTTGGCTGCACCTGCTTGTTAACATGTGGGTGCTTTACTCGTTTGGAAACAATGTGGAACACACCTTTTTGTACATGTACGGAGTGAAAGGAAGAATTTATTACCTGCTGTTGTATGCCGGGGGAATCCTCTTTTCCACACTTTACGATTACGGGAAAAATAAAGACAATCCCTATTACAATGCGGTTGGTGCTTCCGGTGCGGTTTCGGCAGTGGTTTTTGCTTCGATTTTAATGTATCCCAACAGCGGAATATATCTTTTTCCCATTCCTTTTGCACTACCCGCATGGATTTTCGGACTTCTGTATCTTGCCTATTCGGTCTATATGGCCAAAAACGGAAGGGATAACATCGGGCATAATGCACATTTTTACGGAGCGATTTTCGGTATCGTTTTTACCGTAATTGCAGTGCCCCACGTGATATCCGACTTCTTTCAGCAATTGTTTTAGCGGGTTTCCAATATTTTTTTCAGGCGATTAAATTTCAATACTTCCTTCGAACACCAGCTCTGCCGGCCCTTTCAGCCAAATATCGCTGAAAGTCTCTTTTCCGGGAGTGAAATCAACTTTGAAATCCCCGCCCAACGTGTGGATTTCCTTTACCTTTTTTCCCGTTTTCAGGTAGGCTGCAATGGCACTTGCCGTTACTCCTGTTCCGCACGACAGCGTTTCATCCTCTACACCCCGTTCGTAGGTTCTGACAAAAAGTCGGTCGCCGGATAATTCCACAAAATTTACATTGGTACCATCGGGTGTAAAAAGCTCGCTGTTTCTTGTTTTTCTGCCTTCGGAAACCACATCCATTTCAGCAACTTTACCCACAAATTCAACATAATGCGGTGAGCCGGTGTCTAAGAAAAAGTAGTTTTCAGCCTTATCTACATTGGTAACATCGTTCATCTGCAACTCCACATAAAAACGGGTTTTATTGGGGTTATAGTCCGTAATTCGTGCATTATGTCTGCCGTCAAAAGCATGGAAAGCAGTTTCTTTATCCGAAATGCCTTTTCTGAATGCTTCGGCAGCAACACAGCGGCCACCGTTTCCGCACATGCTTGCCAACCTGCCGTCGGAGTTATAATACTGCATTTCAAAATCATAGTTGCCGGATGGAAGAATACGAATCAAACCGTCGGCTCCAATGCCAAAACGCCGGTGACATAGTTTGGCAATTTGTTCTTCATTAAGTTCGTATTGTTTTGCCGTTTCGTCCACAATGACAAAGTCGTTGCCGTTGGCCTGATATTTACTGAAATTGAGTTTCATCCTTTAATTATTGTTAAAAACCGTCCGTTTGCAGTGTACCGTACGTAAAACGGATTGATTATTGATAACAGCGAAGGGTGTTAATTTTTTGATATTATATTCATTAACAAACCTTAACATTGGTTGCAAAACTAAAAAGATTATCGGTCGTTTGAAAGATAAATATTGTCTAATGATTAAAAAAAGTAAAGAGATGAAAAATTTCGCAAAAAGTTTTCTCGGTGGAATTGCAGGAACATTATTGGTTTTGACGGTAATGTATTTTTTCATTAAACCGAAAGAGGGTGAAATGAATGCGGTTAACCGGCAAAAAACCGTTAAGACGGAAATTCCCGTTACACGGGCATCATACTTACCTCCTCAGGGAATTGATTTTACACAGGCAGCCGAAAAATCGGTAAATGCCGTTGTTCACATAAAAACGGAAATGAGGGTAAAAACACAGGCGTACGACGATTTCTTCGGTCCTTTCCGTAACTATTTTTACGGTTATCCACAGCAAAGTGCCATAATTGCGTATGGCAGCGGAGTGGTAATTTCGCCTGACGGATATATTGTAACCAATAACCACGTAGTGGAAGGAGCCGATGAAATAACGGTTACTTTTAACGATAAACGTGAGATGAAAGCAAAAATTATAGGTACCGCTCCCTCTACCGATTTGGCATTAATTAAAGTGGATGCTACCGATTTGCCTTACCTTACTTATGGGAACTCGGATGATTTGAAGGTTGGAGAGTGGGTTTTGGCAGTGGGCAATCCCTTTAACCTTACTTCAACGGTAACGGCAGGTATTGTGAGTGCCAAAGCAAGAAACATCAATATCCTGGGCGACCGTTCGTCCATCGAGTCGTTTATCCAGACCGATGCTGCCGTTAACCGCGGCAACAGCGGTGGTGCACTTGTAAATACCAAAGGCGAACTGGTGGGTATTAATGCTGCCATAGCTTCACATACAGGAGTTTACGAAGGGTATTCGTTTGCCATTCCCGTGAATATCGTACGTAAAGTGGTGGACGATTTGATGAAATACGGCGAAATTCAGCGTGCATACCTCGGGGTGCAGATTCGCGACATTGATGCTTCTTTTGCCAAAGACAACGGACTTCCCGAGGTGGGTGGTGTTTATATTGCCGGTGTGGTTGACGGCGGTGGCGCCGATGATGCCGGAATAAGGGAAGGTGACGTAATTACAGCCATTAATGATACGCCTATTAATACCATATCCGAACTTACGGGGGCTATTGGCCAATACAGTCCCGGTGATGTTGTAAAGGTTACCGTTCACCGCAACGGTAAAGAGAAGGTGTTTCAGGTGACCCTTAAAAATCAAAACGGAACCACAACACTGGTGCATCTTGGTAACGAGTTTTTTAACGATGCCCTGAATGTGTCATTGCGAAAAGCCAAAATGGAAGAACTTACAAACGCAGGAATAGACAACGGTTTGGTGGTTACCGGAGTGAAAGACGGTATTTTGAAACGGGGTGGAATCGTTAAAGGATTTATCATAACCCGGGTCAACGGAAAGGATGTGAACAGTGAAGATGATTTGAACAATGCGTTGGGATTATCGAAACACAGAATTGTAAAACTTAAAGGAATTTATCCCAATGGTACCCGCGTTTCGTTTGAATTTATGTTATAAAAAATGTTAATTTAGAATATTTTTAAATAAAATGCGTTACAAAGTGTAACAAAACTGATTTGAAATCGTATAAACAGACATGAGACAACTAAAAATAACAAAATCGATTACTAACAGGAACACCGCTTCGCTGGATAAGTATCTTCAGGAGATAGGAAGAGAAGAGCTTATCACGGCTGAAGAGGAGGTTGAACTGGCTCGTCGTATTAAAGCAGGCGACAAAGCAGCACTTGAAAAACTGACAAAAGCCAATCTTCGTTTTGTTGTTTCCGTTGCGAAACAGTATCAGAACCAGGGCTTAAGTCTTCCCGACCTTATTAATGAGGGTAATGTGGGATTAATAAAAGCTGCCAAGCGGTTTGACGAAACAAGAGGATTTAAATTTATTTCGTATGCTGTTTGGTGGATACGTCAGTCCATTCTTCAGGCACTGGCCGAGCAATCGCGTATTGTGCGGTTGCCACTCAACCAGGTGGGTTCTTTGAACAAGATTAAAAAAGTAAGTTCCCGTTTGGAACAGAAATATGAACGTCCGCCTTTGGATGAGGAGATTGCTAAGGAGATGGAAGTGTCGGAGAGCAAGATCAAAAC
>JALVZH010000369.1 GCA_027022105.1 Bacteroidales bacterium
GTAGTTATCCTCTTCCAAACCATGTAAACACCTCCAAGAATGAGTGCCAGTGCCGAAACTTCTCCCATGGAACCTCCCATCTGACCCATCAAATCCTGAATATAACGGGGAAGTTCCGGAGTAAGCTCGGCCATTGTTTTTCCTGCTCTGAGCCCCTCTTTTACTATTCCCAAAGGTGTGGGACCGGTAACCACATCGGCAATGCCTTTGATTATGGGGGCCGGCCTGGGCCATGAGGTCATCTCAACAGGAAATGAAATCAACAAAAAGACCCTTGCAACCAGTGCAGGATTAAAAATATTCTTTCCAAGACCGCCAAACGACATTTTGGCCATCCCGATGGCTACCAGCGCACCGATAATCAGCATCCAGGTTGGCAGGTTCGAAGGAACATTAAAAGCCAGCAATACCCCCGTTACCAGTGCCGAACCATTGGTTACGGTTGGCGTCGTTTTCATCAGGTATTTCTGTATCAGCCATTCGAAAAAGAGGCTGGATACCACCGCCACCAACAACACCCGCAAGGCGTCCAATCCGAAAAACCATATGGAAACCAACATGGCGGGAATCATGGCATACACCACTCCGTACATTATCTTTTTGGTAGAATTGTCTCCGTGAATGTGTGGAGACCCCGATACCGTTAGCATATTCATCACGCGATATTTTTTTATCTTTTTATTCTAATTCTTACTTCTTGCCCTGATGGCAGCACCCACTTTTCCTTTACCCAACCGTAAATAATCGAGCAGCGGAATATTTGCCGGACAGGTATATTGGCATGAGCCGCATTCTATACAGTCCATTACCCGCTCTTTTTCGGCATCCTCAAACCGGTTCACCCTGGCATAGCGCGAAAGCAGATAAGGTTCCAGTCCCATGGGGCATACATAGGTACATTTGGAACATCTGATACATGGGCTTTCCGGTTTGCGGTGCGACTCTTCGTCGGGCATCAATAGCACACCCGATGTTCCTTTTACCACCGGTACAGCAGTGTTCAACAGCGCTTTCCCCATCATCGGTCCGCCGCTGATTACCTTTCCGGTATTTTCGGGCATTCCTTCGGCAGCCTCTATTAAATTTTGGATAGGGGTACCGATGCGAACCTTAAAATTGGAAGGTTTCCTCACCGCTTTTCCCGTAATGGTTACCACACGTTCAATAAGCGGTTTATTCTTCATTACCGCTTCGTAAACCGCAAATGTGGTTCCCACATTTTGAACCACACACCCCACCTCTATGGGCAGTTTACCCGACGGGACTTCACGATTGGTAAGCGCTTTTATTAACTGTTTTTCACCGCCTTGCGGATATTTTACCTTTAAGGCCTGAACCGTTATACCTTCAAAGTTTTTTGCCAGTTCGGTAAGGTGGTTAATGGCGTCAGGTTTGTTGTTCTCAATGCCGATAACGGCTTTGGTAACATTCAAGGCTTTCATCAGTATTGTTGTACCCGTAAGTATTTCCTCGCCCTTTTCCAGCATCAACCGGTGGTCGGAAGTAAGGTACGGCTCACACTCAACACCGTTAATAATCAGATATTCGGCTTTTTTACCGGGTGGAACCATCAGCTTTACGTGGGTGGGAAAGGTAGCGCCTCCCATTCCCACAATTCCGGCTGCCTTAACTTTTTCGATAATTTGTTGGGCGGAGAGGTCGAAACCGGTAACCAGTTCTTCGCTGCGGTCGATGTCCTCCATCCACTCGTCACCTTCCACATTGATGATTACGGCAGGACGCCTGAAACCCGATGCATCCACCACATTATCTATTTTAAACACGGTTCCCGACACAGGCGAATGCACATTGGACGATATAAAAGAGGAAGCTTCGCCGATAAGCTGGCCTGTTTTTACCTTGTCGCCTCTTTTTACCAACGGTTTCGACGGTGCCCCGAGGTTTTGCCCCAGTGGAACCGTCACCTGATTGGGAACGGGCAGTTCTTCAATCGGAATGTTGGCCGATAGCTTATTTTCCGCAGGGTGAACACCGCCCAACACAAATGTCTTTAAACCTCCCATTGTTTTCGGTTTCGTTTTATATCAAACAATTTTTTTATTCTTTTTCCTTAACACCTGATTTCTCAGGATTTTCCGCATTCAATTCTATCGGTTTTGCCTCTGCCGCAGCCTTTTCGGCAGGTGCTTCAACCTTTTTTTCCGTTGCCGCCGGTTTATCAACCCTGGGTTTTCTGGGTTTAAAGTTAACCTCCCAGATAGCCGTTGTGGGACAAACTTCCACGCATTTCCGGCAAAGGGTACATTTATTAAAATCAATGTAAGCCAGAAAACTGGTAATGGTAATGGCATCGAATTTACAAACCTTTTCGCATTTGCCGCAACCGATACAGGCTACATTACAATTCTTTTTGGCCGGCGCACCTTTTTCTTTATTGACGCACGACACAAAAATTCTCCGCTCTTTGGGCCCGCGTTTTCTAAGTTCAATAATGTCGCGCGGACAGGCTTCCACACAGGCACCGCAGGCGGTACATTTATCGTTTACCACCGGAAGACCCGTCTCGGGATTCATATGGATGGCATCAAACTCACAGGCATCCACACAATCGCCGAGGCCGAGGCACCCGTACATGCAGCCGCCTTCACCCGAATAGAGCGCATGAGCAAAAGCGCACGAAGTTACACCTTCGTATTTAACTTTTCCGGGACTGTTGGCAAACGAGCCGTTACAACGCACCACCGCTATCATGGGATCTTTGGCTGCCACCTCCAGACCCAGCACGTCGCCCACCTTTTGCATCACCTCGTTGCCCCCTACCGGACAAAACAGCCCTTCAAGATTTCCCTGTTCCTTTGCCGCTTTGGCAGTAGCTTCGGCAAAAGCACGACATCCGGGATAACCGCATCCGCCACAGTTGGCAGAAGGCAGAACCTCTTCAACCTCATCAATCTTAGGGTCTTCAAAAACCTTGAATTTGTTGGCCACAAAATAAAGAATTACGGCGGCAATCAAACCGAGACCGCCCAGCGCTATTGTCGAAACAATTATTATATTATCCACAATATTAACTATTTAATTGATAACAAACCGCTTTAATTTTTTCATCAGTCGTTACAAAATTATAATTTTATTCTTATGTTGCAGAAAACTCTCCACAACCATATAACAACCATTGGTAACTTTTTCTATAAAATACTCATAAATTGAAAAATTATTGATTTATAACAATTAAGTAACAGGGAGTTATTCTATGAACTAGAAACTTTCTAAATTATTTTTCCGGACTGCAAACCCGAAATTTAGAAACATTCAATAATATAAGTAGCTAAATACATCTGTTAATTCCCAACAATAACAAAAAAACTTTCCCACTCTCAATCTTCCTTATTTACCCTGTCTTTTGCATATCTGTTTTATTTGGGCGGCCGGGCGGGCTTGCAGTTGCATGCCTCCAGGTATCGCAATCTACTTGCAGTTGCATGCTTTGAGGCATAGCAATCTACTGTCTGCTTGTAGTCCTCGGTCCTCCGGCTGTTTCGGCTAATACAGCGGTAGTAGCTCCCTTGTTGCTCTACCCCCGCAAGCCTCAATCAGCCGCATCCTTGCGGACTACCGCTTCCATCCCTGCCGCAAGTTACAGTTATTGTCCAAAACTTAGACCAATAGTATAAAATTCCTCCGGTTTCAAACGGTATATACGGTATATTTTCTAAATTTGCGGCCTTATCATTACAACTATGAACAATAACATTTTATCCGATAGAATCATCAATGCAACCGAATCGGCAACACTTGCCATGACACGCATGAGCCGTGAACTGAAAGCGAAAGGAATAGAGATTATTACATTAAGTATCGGCGAGCCTGATTTTAACACACCCGACCCCATAAAAGAATCCGCAAAAAAAGCCATTGACGAAAACATAACGCATTATCCGCCTGTGGCCGGATATAAGGAACTTAGGCAAGCCATTGCACATAAATTCAAAAGAGACAACCAACTGGATTTCGATATGGAACAGGTTGTTGTTTCAAACGGGGCAAAGCAGTCGCTTGCCAATATCTTTTTAAGCATCCTCAATCCGGGTGATGAAGTTATTGTTCCGGCACCCTACTGGGTTTCATATATCGAAATGATTAAAATTGCCGGCGGTGTTCCCGTGGTTATCGACACCTATATTAAAGACAATTTTACCCTGCATCCCCAACAACTGGAAGCAGCCATATCACCAAGAACAAAGGCTTTTTTGATTAACTCACCCGGAAATCCCACAGGAAAAGTGTTTTCCAAAGAGGAGCTTGATACCCTGGCCGCTGTTCTCGAAAAACACCCTGATATTCTTGTTATTTCGGACGAAATTTACGAGTACCTGAATTTCGACGGGGTACATCACAGTATAGCATCGTGTAAAGGCATGAAAGAGAGAACAGTTGTTGTAAACGGAGTTTCCAAAGGATATGCCATGACCGGCTGGCGGATAGGATATATGGCAGGGCCTAAATTTATTGCAGACGCTTGCATTAAATTACAGGGACAATATACATCGGGTGCATCGGGCATAAGTCAAATGGCGGCTTTAAGTGCTGTGGAAAATGACCCTTCCGACTCAGAATATCTTACATTTATGAAACGCTCTTTTAAAGAACGACGCGACCTGATGATAGAAAAGATTAGAAAAGACCTGCCCGAAATGAAAACCAACATTCCCGAAGGAGCATTTTACCTTTTCCCAGACGTAACAGCCTATTTTGGCAAAACCGATGGAAAACGGACAATCAATACAGCCAACGACCTGGTAATGTACCTGCTGCATGAGGCCCACGTGGCACTGGTTACGGGAGAAGCTTTCGGCAGCCCCGATAACATCAGGATATCGTATGCCACATCGCCGGAACTGCTGATTCGTGCCATAGAGCAGATGAAACCGGCACTGGAAAAACTGCGGTAAAGAGGCGGCAACGGTAAAATATCCGATTCAAAATTTCGTTTACTTTTGCGAACGCATTAAAAGAAGGTATGTTGCAAACCAAAGAGACAGAACAACTTTTCAACGATTTCAGGAAACTGAAAGTAATGATTATCGGCGATATAATGCTCGACACCTACATTTGGGGCAAGGTGGAGCGCATTTCACCCGAAGCGCCGGTTCCCATTGTAGCTGTTCAGAAACGTGAAAACAGACTGGGTGGTGCTGCCAACGTGGCACTTAATGTTCAGTCACTTGGCGCAGAGGCTGTTATCTGCTCGTTAACCGGCGATGATGATAAAGCCGAAGAGCTGAACACCACATTACAACGCGCAGGTTTATCGGTCGAAGGAATAAACAAAAGTAAGTTCAGAAAAACCACCGTGAAATTCAGGGTTTTCGGAAACAACACACAACTGCTGCGTGTTGACGAAGAGTCGGAGGACGAATTAAACGGCATGGAAACGGAAGATTTGAAAAATAGGCATCTGCAACGAGTAATTTTGAAATTGAATTAAGATTCTCAGCTCTTCGGACAATAATATCTGCATACCAATCAAGTAAAG
>JALVZH010000370.1:0-510 GCA_027022105.1 Bacteroidales bacterium
AGGTAAACATCAGGAACAATGGTAAGGGTATTGTTTGAATCATCATACGACAATGTTTTTGACAAGGGAAGACCATCCTGCGAAAACAGCTCAACGGTGTTGTCGTTTATCAGTGACTGATCCATTGATTCGGAAAACTCTGCTTTTACGGCAATATTTGTTGCCAGGTTTTGCATGCCCTCCCGGGGTTCGGTTGAAATTATTTCCGGAGGAGTAACATCGGGATAGCGCTCGTCCGATTCATACTGAAATATTCCCCATGATGTTCGGAAAAAGAGGTCTTTGTAACCGTCGTTATCAATATCGGAAACAGAAATATTGTAATGAGAATCACCAATATCGGTTATTTTTCGTATGAGGTGATAATCATCCGTACTAAATATTTTAAGTGAGTACCCGCCAGCAATAATCTCAGGAGATTTTGTTTCATCAATATTTTCTAACTTTATATCTGTAACCGGTTTATTTTCAAAAACACTAAGAACTTTTGTAACAACAAAATCAGTGCTT
>JALVZH010000370.1:520-17038 GCA_027022105.1 Bacteroidales bacterium
GTATCCGTTCGAACTACCCGCGGCAATATCAGGTACTCCGTCTTTGTTGTAATCGCAAACTTCGAGAGAAGTAATCTTACTTAAGTCTTTCTCTTTTTCCAGAATATGTCTTATTCCATCATATACATAAATTTTATCCAAAGTAGCGATAATTATTTCTTTGGCTTCATCTGTATCGCAATCAGTAATCTCAATATCATTTATATAGTGTATATAAGGAATGCTTAATTCCCTTTCAAAAGTATTTCCGTCAAATATGTAAAGATGTCCATCATAATACTCTCTTCCTCCTATTACAATTTCCGTATCACCATCATTGTCAACATCCGCAATCTCAATATCCTTTATGTTATCCATTTTATAACTCTTCCAAAGCAATTGAAGTGTTTTACCGTCATATACAAATAGGTAGCCGTCCATTCCAACCACAATCTCTTTTTGAGGAGTTTCATTTATGTTCCCCGTTTTCATACAAATACTGTTTTCGGAAAAGGATTTCCCTTCCAAAGTAATAGAACCTGTTTTTCGGTGTGTAGCAGAATTATAAATAAAAATATTACCCTCATAAAAATCATAATCAAGAGCTTTTATTGCCGCCACAACAAATTCCACCGTATCGTCATTATCAATATCATCAACCGAGATACAATCGAAAGTAAAAACCCCATCGCTTTTCCACTCTTCGAGGTGATTTTCTAAATTGGCAACTTTTAAATTATTCGGATTTAACTGATAATAATGATCTGCATTCCAACCGTAGATATATTCCTCCTCACCGTCATTATCCGGATCGCCAGTTTCAATTGAGGAAACAATTGGAATATTATCATCGCTTGTCCATAAATATTGTGCGGTTACTGCATCGTAACAACTTATGTTGGTATAATAATCAGGAGATGAGGATGCAAAAAGAATTCTCGGTTCTCCATATAGATAGAAAAATTTTAAACCGCTACATCCGTCATAATAGGTAGGACTAATCCATATGGTGTCTTTATTTACCGCATCGTATGCAATAATATTGATACGGGAATTTTTATATATGTAAGATATAATATCCCTTATCGAATCGTTATTAACATCTCCCAATTCAACATGATAGCGTAACAGGTTTGAAAACTGCCATTTTACCGAACAGGTTCTGCCGTCGAGCACATATCCGGTCGGCAAAACAATTTCGTTGTTACCGTCGCCGTCCACATCACCCACTTCCACATCATTACCACCATACTCATCCGTGTAATATTTTAGCGTGAAATCAGGAAGATTATAGATATATAGTTTTTGGTGGATATTTACCAGTATAAATTCCTGAATTCCGTCTCCGTCAATATCTCTTATTCTGCCTTGATCCGCATCGTTAATGTCGGTTTGGTATGTTCCGGTAACACTCATATCTTTACCGCTGAAAACCGTAACAGAACCGTCTTTGTGCACAACATATATCTCATAAATACCATTGTGGTCAATATCGGCAGCCTGAACAACCCGGATTCTTTTGTCTCCCGCAAACAACATGTCGCTCGTCCATTTGGCTTTATATTCACCGTCATTATATGAATAAACCGTTAAATAATCTCCATAATTTTGACCGATGACCGATCCGCTGAATAAAATCTCCTGTTTGCCGTCGCCGTCGAAATCCCTGCACAAAATGTTTGAGTTTCCTATCTCTTCTCCAAGAGTAACATCTTTCCAGACTTCGGTTAAATAATTGTCTTTTTCCTGTGAAAAGAGGAATAAAGTTGAAAACAACAGAATAAATAAGGCCGGAAGTTTGTACGTGTATTTTTTCATTGTACCTGAATTTAATATGTTGAGAATGAGTTTTGTTTACTCTCGCAAATATAATGGTTTTTTTGTTCATTAACAAATTTTAAGAAGAAGTTGCCTGAAAGTATATATGCTCGGTCTGCCTAAGTAGTCACATTTTCAATGAGTAAGTGGGGTGCAAAAACACAACACACACTATACCCTGCAATTCAGAGGGCTCCGCCTGAGTCGGATTGGAACATGACAAAACCGTAGAAAATATGTTCTCAACCCGCCTGAGGCGGGCCATCCCTCAAATCAGCGTCCAATCCGTCAGGTTTGCAGACGCACCCGATGAATCTCCGAATGCTATCCGTACCGGATGTTGAATTGTGGAAGAAGCACAAGGGGAGATTCATCGGCATTCCTGCCCCTATGACCAACCTGTAGAAGCCTCTGAATTATGAGGAGTTGGTGGTATGAGTTGTACTGTAAGAGCAGGAGATTCCCACGCCATTCCGACCTACAAGGCCAACCTGTCGATGGCTCGGAATTGGGACGGGAGGGGTGTATGATGTAAGATATCCGATCAGCCGGAGGCAGACACGTGTAAGATGTTAGAATTAAGAACTCCTTCTTTAGTTTAACTCTGAGCAAATAGATTGCCTTGTGTGTCGGGATTTGCGCAAGAGTCTTGTGTCAATAACTAATTCAACAGATTCCCACTCCGCCTAAGGCGGACTGTCCGTTTAATTCAATGATAAAAATAATCTGTTTGCAGTAATACCGACATTACAATGGTTTTACCTACAACCGGTTTCCGTTTTCAAAAACCCATTCCGTTAAAAAGTCTTAACCTCTACCACCCGTCCTTCATAATCTTCCACGGGAAGACAGGCACAAAGGTTCCTGTCGCCATAGGCATCGTCAATTTTGCCTACGGGCGGAAAATATTTATCCTCTTTCACCCATTCGAGCGGAAAAGCGGCTTTTTCACGCGAATAGGGCAGCGAATACTCGTCGTTCACTACCATTTCTGCGGTATGGGGCGCGTTTGTTACCATATTATTGCCCTTTTCAGCCTTTTCTTCTTCCACCTCTTTTATCTCTTCCCTTATGGAAATCATGGCTTCCACAAACCTGTCGAGTGTTTCAAGGGGTTCACTTTCCGTGGGTTCCACCATTAAGGTACCATGTACCGGAAAAGCAACCGTAGGAGCATGAAAACCGTAATCCATCAGCCGCTTGGCAATATCGATCACCTGAATTCCGGCGGTACGCGAAAATGCATTGCAGTCGAGAATCATCTCATGCCCTACCCTGCCGTTTTTTCCGCGATACAATATGGGATAATGGTCTTTGAGCCGGTTCATCAGATAGTTGGCATTGAAAATGGCCATTTTTGTTGCCTCTTTAAGGCCTGTTTTGCCAAGCATTTTAAGATAACCGTATGAGATAAGGGTTACCAAAGCACTTCCGAAAGGTGCAGAAGCTACTGCCGTAATGGCTTTGTCGCCACCGGTCTCAACAAAAATATGTCCCGGCAGATAGGGCTTTAATTTGGCATTAACACCGATGGGACCAACTCCGGGGCCTCCGCCACCATGAGGAATTCCAAAGGTTTTGTGCAGATTCAGATGGCATACATCGGCACCGATAAATGCCGGATTGGTATAACCAACCTGTGCATTCATGTTGGCTCCGTCCATGTAAACCAGCCCGTTGTGGCTATGAATTATATCGACAATCTCTTTAATCCGTTCTTCAAAAATACCGTGCGTGGAAGGATAGGTAACCATGAGGGCACCCAATTGGTCTTTATATTGTTCGGCTTTGGCTTTCAAATCATCCACATCAATATTTCCCTGCTCATCACTTTTCACAACCACCACCTGAAAACCTGCCATTACCGAGCTTGCGGGGTTGGTTCCGTGTGCCGAAGCGGGAATGAGGCAAACATTTCTTTCCGGCATGTTATGATCTTTCAAATAGGCTCTGATTACCAACAGACCGGTATATTCGCCGGCAGCCCCCGAATTGGGCATAAATGAGATGGCATCGAACCCGGTTATTTCACAAAGAATGCGTTCCATCTCCCTGAGGATGTAATGATATCCTTTTGCCTGATCTTTGGGAACAAACGGGTGAATATCGGTAAACTCAGGCCAGCTCACAGGCATCATTTTGGCAACAGCGTTCAGTTTCATGGTACAACTTCCCAGCGGAATCATGGAGCGGTTCAATGCCAAATCGCGGTTCTCCAGTTTTTTCATGTAACGCATCATGGCCGTTTCGGAACGGTACTCTTTGAATACCGGATGACTCATAAAATCGCCCTCCCGTTTAAGGGTAACCGGAATACCGCTTTGTCCTTTTATATCCTCCCGGTTAATCAATATTGTCTCCTGTTTACCGGCAACTTTATTAAACAACAAAATTATCTGTTTTACATCCTCTTGAGTAGTGGTTTCATCCAGACTTATTCCGATATGGGTATTGTCCTGATAGCGGAAATTCATTCCCAGTTTCAACGCATTTTCTCTTATAAGATTTGCATTAAGGGTTGACGGTAATTTTACGGTAAGCGTATCGAAAAAGTGTTTATTAACAATTTCAAACCCGGATTTTTTCAGTCCGCCTGCAAGAAGCAATGTATTTTTATGAATGGTTTCCGCAATGTTTGTCAGCCCCTCTTTGCCGTGATACACAGCGTAAAATCCTGCCATAATGGCAAGCAAAGCCTGGGCGGTACAGATGTTAGAGGTTGCTTTTTCGCGTTTGATATGCTGCTCGCGGGTTTGCAGGGCCATTCGCAATGCCGGTTTTCCCGTTACATCTTTCGAAATACCGATAATCCTTCCCGGAATTGCTCTTTTGTATGATTCTGTGGTGGCAAAAAAAGCAGCATGAGGGCCACCGTATCCCATGGGAACGCCAAAACGCTGCGACGAACCGAACACCACATCGGCACCCCACTCACCGGGAGGCGTTAGCAATAAGAGGCTTAACAAATCGGCTGCCACAGCCACGGGAATGCCCGCCGCTTTCATGGTTTCCGTCAAACCCGAAAAGTCGCGAATTTCACCTTTCTGGTCAGGATATTGAACCATGCAACCGAAAACATCACCGGCAGGCGAAAAATTATTTTCATCGGTTATTTCCAGTTGTATTCCACGGCTTTCGGCACGTGTTTTTAACACCTCTATGGTCTGTGGAAACATATCTTTGGAAACCAAAAAGCGATTGGCACCTACCTTTACTTTGGCCCGGGGACGTGCATGGTAAAACATAAGCATGGCCTCGGCGGCAGCGGTTCCTTCATCCAGCAACGATGAATTTGCCAACGGTAAACCCGTCAACTCCGAAACCATGGTCTGAAAATTGAGCAACGCTTCCAACCTTCCCTGTGATATTTCCGCCTGATAAGGAGTATAAGAGGTGTACCATCCGGGATTTTCAAATACGTTGCGCATAATAACAGGCGGCACAACAGTATTGTAATAACCAAGCCCGATATATGATTTGAAAATCTTGTTATCGGCAGCTATTTTTCGCATGTGGTTGAGAAAATCGTACTCCGACATCCCCTCTTCAAGGTCAAGTTCCTTTTCAAGACGGATGTTTTCGGGTATGGTTTCATCAATCAGTTGGTCAACATTATCAAGCCCCATACGGTCAAGCATGGTTTTAATGTCTCCGGCATCAGGGCCGATATGACGAATTGTATAATTGTGTGTGTCCATTTTACGGAATTTTTTTTGCCCTGCAAAGGTAGTATTTTAAAATTGTTGCACTGTTTTTTTCTTAACAGAATTGCATAAGGGAAATACGTAATTTGATGTATAAACCGGTATTAAATAAAATAAAAGGCATAAAAAAAGCCCCGAAAAGGGGCTCTTTTATAAAAGATATCTTTTGTCTATCCGTTGATTCTCATCTTGTAGAACGAACGGTAAACAAAGTAAAGTGCTACGGCCAGAAATACAAATCCGAAGTAAGGTGCAACACCCCTGAAATGTTCGGAAATGGAAATTTCCATTGCCAACAGACCAAACAGTGTAGTAAATTTAATAACCGGGTTCAATGCTACCGACGAGGTATCTTTATAAGGATCACCCACCGTATCACCCACAACCGATGCGGCATGAAGCTCGGTTCCTTTTTCCTGCATATCCACCTCAATCACTTTCTTGGCGTTGTCCCATGCACCACCTGCATTGGCCATAAATACAGCCTGATATAATCCGAAGAAAGCGATGGATATCAGATAACTTACAAACATGGATACGGCAGCATTACCTGTGGCCGGAGCCGAAAGGAAAGCAAAAGCCAGAGCGAAAGAGAAGAGTGCAAAAAAGATATTCCACATACCTTTTTGCGCATATACGGTACAGATTTGAACCACCTGTTTCGATTTGGCTATATCCGCTTTTTTCTCGGCGTTAATATCCAAATTGATATTGTTCTTTATATACTCTGTAGCTCGTCCGGCCCCTGTTGTAACAGCCTGAATGGATGCTCCGGTAAACCAGTAAATAACCGCACCACCGGCAAGAAAACCAAGAACCGTGAACGGGTTAAGCAGATTCAAAATATCGGCTGGCTCAACACCGAGGGTATGTTTAATTACAAGAATCAAGGAGAAAATCATGGTTGTGGCGCCTACAACAGCAGTACCAATCAATACGGGTTTTGCAGTGGCTTTAAAAGTATTTCCCGCACCGTCGTTGGCTTCGAGATAGTATTTTGCCTTTTCGAAATCGGGTTTAAAACCGAAGTCTTTTTCAATTTCGGGGGTTACCTCTTTTTGATTTTCTTCGATTAACGACAATTCGTAAATAGACTGGGCATTATCGGTAACAGGTCCGTAGCTGTCAACAGCAATGGTAACCGGCCCCATACCGAGAAAACCGAATGCCACCAAACCAAAGGCAAAGATGGAGGGATAGATCATAAACTGGTCTAATCCGAAGGTACTTGCATAATATCCGATAAACATAAGCAACAGGAATACCATACCCTGCCAGAAGGCACTGAAATTACCGGCAACAAGTCCCGAAAGAATGTTTAACGAAGCACCTCCTTTTTTGGAAGCCTCCACAACCTCGTTTACGTGTGTTGATTTGGGACTGGTAAAGAGTTTGGTAAACTCGGGAATTAATGCGGCACCCAATGTACCGGCACTGATAATAACCGACAATGTAATCCAAAGGTTGTTGGGCAAATCGCCAATAATGAAGTAACTGGCAAGGAAAGTTGCAATAATGGAGAACAAGGAAGTAATCCATACAAGTGATGTCAACGGAGCTTCAAAGTCCATATCGTCAACATCTTTATATTTTGACTTGGTAATCAAACCGTTAATCCAATATGAAAATACGGAAGTAACAATCATCAGAACACGCATTACAAAAATCCATGTAAGCAGTTCAACCTGATGAGCTTTGTCGGCAACAGCAAGAACAATAAAGGAAATAAGGGCAACACCCGTAACGCCGTAGGTTTCAAAACCATCGGCTGTAGGGCCTACGCTGTCGCCGGCATTGTCGCCAACACAGTCGGCAATGGTACCGGGGTTACGCGGGTCGTCTTCACCAATTTTAAAGATTACCTTCATGAGGTCTGAACCGACGTCGGCAATTTTTGTAAAAATACCACCTGCAATCCTAAGGGCAGAAGCTCCCAACGATTCACCAATTGCAAAACCGATAAAAGAAGCACCTGCATATTCACCGGGTACAAACATCAGGATGATAAGCATCATGGTAAGTTCCAGTGAAATAAGGACAACACCGATACTCATACCGGCTGTTATTGGTATTTCATGCAATTTAACCGGATTTTTTTTCAGTGAAGCAAAAGCCATCCGGGAGTTGGCCAGCGTGTTCATTCTGATACCAAACCAGGCTACGCTGTACGAACCTGCAATTCCGAGGATTGTCCAGCCGAGAATCATTAATACTCCGCCTACTCCGAAATCACCTTCCGAAAGCCATCCGAAATAGAAAGCCACAATGGTACCGATAATAACAAACAAAATAGCAAGAAAGCGTCCCTGCTGAATCAGATAGGTTTTCCCTGTCTGATATATAACGTTTGCCACCTCCAGCATGGAACGGTGCGCTTTAATCTTTTTGACTTTCATAAACTCAAACAAGCCAAAAAGGAAACCCGCAATGGTAATGAGAAAACCCCAATAAAGCAGGGTTTCATTTTTCATTCCATCAGGAATTACCAGGTCGGCTTCACTCGCCATGGAAAAGGCAGGTAAAGCAAACAATGCAAATAATGTAAGAATTTTCTTCATAACGTAAAGTTTAATTATTATTGAATTATCATATTTAAAACGTTTGCGAAAGAATGCGCTAAAATATAAATTCATGGAAAACTACAACATGCTTTTTAATTTTTTTAAGCACCATACATAAGAAACATTCTTAATAACCCCGCTACCTGTTTGATACTCATTATGTAACGTAAATCAATACGGTTGATAAATACCGGGTAATATTAAAACATGCCGATGAAATAATTTAATGTATATTTGCAGTAGCGTACCTAACTATTCACAAGTTTCGGTTAACAAGTATGGAAAAAGTCAGATTGGAAATAATAGGCATGTCGTACAGCCAGTCACAGAGCGGTGCTTACGCTTTGATACTTGGTGTTGTGGGAAGCCGCATCAGAATACCCATTATGATAGGTGCATTCGAGGCACAATCCATTGCCATTGGCATCGAAAAGATGAAACCCACCCGCCCGCTCACCCATGACCTGTTTAAGAACTTTGCCGATCACTTTGATATTAAGATTGAAGAAGTGATTATCAATAAATTTGAAGAGGGTATTTTTTATGCCAGACTGGTTTGTAACCACAACGGCCAGAGATCCGAAATTGACAGCCGTACTTCCGATGCCATTGCCTTAGCCATTCGGTTCGAGTGCCCCATCTATTGCAATCGTGAGATTATAAAAGAGGTGGGAATTGAAATGGACGAGAAAAATGAACCGGAACCTCCTGAAACACAACAGCAAACCGATGAGATGCCAATAGAAGATACCACAAAAAAAACCCATGCTTCCAAATATCAGGATTATTTAGTCGAAGAACTGGAAGAACTCCTTAAAAAAGCCGTTGAAGAAGAAAACTACGAAGAAGCCTCAATCATCAGAGACGAAATAAAACGAAGGAAAAACGCTTTATAAATGTTGTGATGATATGTTTCAGATTGAACTTTTCCAATTTCATTTCCCAAAAGACTTCTTCGTATTAGTACAGCACCAATTTACACGACAATTGTTAAAGATGATTTAAATTAAATATTTAATACATGAAACAGTATCTCAACCTTTTGGAAACCATATTGGATAAGGGTGTAAAAAAGAGCGACCGGACAGGTACGGGAACCATTAGTGTTTTCGGACACCAAATGAGATTTAACCTGGAAGAGGGATTTCCGCTGCTTACCACTAAAAAATTGCACCTGAAATCGATTATTTATGAATTGTTGTGGTTTTTGAAAGGCGACACAAATGTCAGGTATTTACAGGAACACGGTGTAAAAATATGGAACAACTGGGCAAATGAAAACGGCGATTTGGGGCCTGTTTACGGTGCACAGTGGCGCAACTGGAACGGTGAGGGTATTGACCAGATTGCCATTGCCGTTGACCAGATTATAAACAATCCCGACAGCCGCCGGATTATTGTTGCAGCCTGGAATCCTTCGGTATTACCCGAAAGCGGGAAAACATTCAGCGAAAATGTTGCCAACGGAAAGGCCGCCCTCCCACCCTGCCATGCATGGTTTCAGTTTTATGTGGCCAACGGAAAATTATCGTGCCAGTTGTACCAGCGCAGCGCCGATGTTTTTCTCGGAGTACCTTTTAATATAGCCTCTTATGCGCTGCTTACCATGATGATGGCTCAGGTTACCGGTCTGAAACCGGGCGACTTTGTCCATACCCTCGGCGATGCACACATCTATCTTAATCATATCGAACAGGTTAAAGAACAACTGTCGCGTACGCCACGACCTTTACCTCAAATGAAAATCAATCCCGAAGTAAAAGATATTTTCGGATTTTCGTATGAAGATTTTTCATTGGAAAATTACAATCCGCACCCGCATATTAAAGGGGAAATTTCGGTATAAACATAACAAATTCAGTCTTTATGAAAAACGATAAGAAACAGATTTCCATTATAGTAGCCATTGCTTCCAACAACGCCATAGGCAAAGACAACGACCTTTTGTGGCATATTTCGGCCGACCTGAAACGGTTCAAAGAGATTACCAAAGGCCATTATGTAATAATGGGGAAACGTACCTATTTTTCGCTGCCCGTAAGGCCGCTTCCCGGACGCACCAACATGATAATAACCGATGTACCCGGAGAACAGATCGACGATTGCCTGATGGCCTATTCCATTGAGGATGCAGTGGAAAAAATGGACGGTAATGATGAAAATTTCATTATCGGCGGCGGCTCCGTTTACCGGCAGTTTTTACCCCTGGCCGACAAGCTTTACATTACCCGTGTTCATAAAGATTTTGAAGCCGACACCTTTTTCCCCGAAATATCACCGGAAGAATGGGAACTGACCGATAAAACCGATGTTACCGATGACGATCAGAATGATTTTACCTATTCGTTTGAGATTTACCGGCGAAAAAATTAAAACAGACTAACCTCTTCTTTGTATTGCGGAATACAGGTATCCCATCCGTAAACATCCCTAATCTTGACCCTTAAAGCATCTGCCGCCTGAGGTTCACCGTGAACAATAAAAATCTTTTCCGGTTCTCTGTTCAGGCCTGACATCCATGAAATCAATTCCTTTCTGTCGGCATGCGACGACATGGTTTTTATGTGCTCAACACGTGCACGAACCTCATAATACCGGCCATGCAGTTTTATCTCATTAACACCTTCGCTAAGCTGCCGTCCGCGGGTACCAACTGCCTGATAACCGGGTAAAACAACTGTGGCATTGGGATTACCCAGCTGTTTCTCAAGATAATGCAGCACACGACCTCCGTTCAGCATACCACTTCCTGCAATAACTATTTTCAGGTTTTTATCCGCTGCCAGCGCGTAGGTCTCCTGAACAGAGGTAACCAATCGTGTATCTTTAAACACCTCCCTGAAAATACCCTCCTCCAGCTGCAACCACTTTGAATATTTTACAAACAACTCACTCACATCAATCCCCATGGGACTGTCGAGATAAACGGGAATATCGGGTATTTTTCCTGACTGTTTCAGTTTCCAGATGGCATACATAAAGTCCTGGGCACGGTCAACCGTAAAGCTCGAAACAATAAGCGGTCCATGCATACTTACCGCGTGTTGAACAATTTCCTCCAACACCTCTTCGGTAGATTGTGAGGGATGATTTCTATCGCCGTAAGTTGATTCTACAAACAAAACGTCGGCATGTTCCGGTTTTTCTCTGTGTTGTAACATAGGGTCGCCGGGTCTGCCAATATCTCCCGAAAAAACAATCCGTTTCCCTCCTACATTCATTTCTATAAAGGAGGCCCCGAGAATATGGGCGTTTTTTCTGAATTTAACGGTAATATCATCATCGAGACTAAAGGACTTATCAATGGGTACAGATTCAATAAACGGCAATGTTTTTTCAACATCTTTCAAATCATACAGAGGCACAGCCACCTCGTGCTTTGAGTATTTAAATTTATTTGCATGATAGGCGTCCTCTTCCTGTATTTTTGCCGTATCTTTCAGAATAACCTCCATTAAACCGGCTGTGGGTTCCGTACAATAAACCGGACACTTTAACCCCTGTTTTACGAGCCTCGGCAGGTAGCCCACATGGTCAAGGTGACCGTGGGTAATTAATATGGTATCAATTTTTCCGGGAGGAAAAGGAAACTCATCCCAATTACGCCTTCTCAACTCACGAACACCCTGAAACAATCCGCTATCTACCAAAATATGATGTTCGCCAATGGTCAACAGATATTTTGAGCCCGTTACAGTTCCTGCTGCTCCAAGGAATTTGATACTTATTTTTGTGTTTTTCATGTTATTAATTTTTTCAGAATAATTCTTTAAATATCAAACATTCAAATTGGTATATTGCTTTGTTATCTCAAAATCATAAGGAGGGTATTCAAACAGCGGGAAACGGGGTTCGGTTTGCCCCATGGAGTACACCCATAGCGCTTCATAGCCGTCAACATCCTCCCCCATCTCTTCCAACTGGCGTAAATATTCGGTAAGCGATTTCGATTCTATAATAACAACCTTGTTTTTCCTTTTTGTTATGGGACTGTGCGGTCGCGAATGGTCATAATCGAATTGTAAAATACGTCTTCCGTCGGCAGTAATCCCGATTGTTCTGAACGAAAGACTTTTACCCACGGCAGGCAGGTTCATTACATTTCTGTCTGTCGCAAGAAAAGGCACACCTTCCCGCTCTCTTATTTTTTTCATTGTTTCAATCATCCGTTCGGGACGGGAAGAGAGCTTTTTATAAATGTCGTGACTGATGTTACCTATATATTTTTCTTCCACACACTCCTGTACGGTACGCGCATTGGGTGTAAAATTGTGTTTGTTCTCTTTATACCCCTTTACCGAAAAGGTGTAGTAAGTTATAACACCAATATCGTTCAATATTTTACGCAGCTTAGCTGCATGCCCCCTGCGGGATGCGGCAGCAGTAAATACCAATTGATTGGTAACCAGCCACCCTGCCGAGATCAACCGCTTTACCGCTTCCGCAGCTTCGGGGGTTACCTCCAGCGGCGACTCAAAATGGGTTTGGATAATAAACTGCCGGATACCAATTTTATGTGCTTTGCGCCTGAAATCCCTCAGGATTCTGGTGAGTTTCGGGGTAATGCGTTGGGGCAAATAAACCGGCAGCCGTGTTCCCAGACGAACACGAACCATCTCGGCATATTTTTCACCTTCCGGGCGCGATTCGTTGGCACGCTTTTTCCGCTCCGCCATAAGATAAACCTCGTTCAATATTCTTTTCAGCGAATTATCCGACGACATAAGTGCATCGCCTCCCGTAATCAAAATATCGCGTAACTGGGCATCTTTCTCAAAATATGAGAGAAGTTTGGGAAGCCGCTCCCACCAGCTTCCTGTTGCACGCAACTCCTCCAGGTCAAAATTCAGGTGCCCGCGCTGGAAATCGTACATCCGCTGACAGGAGACGCACAACCCGCCACAGGCCCTGCCAATGGTATCGGGAATCAGGATGGCAACCTCAGGGTATCGGCGGTGGATATTATAATAAGAAGGCAATATCCAGCCTGCAGCATTGGGCTTTCCGGGCTTTACACGGTCTTCTTTTTCCCAGGCTACAATTTCGCCAAACTCCTCCACCAGTTCCCTGCTGACAAAAACATAGTCGTAAATGGCACGGTCGGTATTCTTAAGTTTTTCGGGCACATCCACATGCAACAACGAAAGATAATAAGGGTTCACAAAAAAGGGTATTCCCGAATCCTGCGCTTTAAAAAGCAGTTTCATGGTTTCGTGGTCCACTTTTCTTCCCAGCAATTTATTGATACGTTCCGGCGAACGGGCCGCAAACTGAAGATGAAATTTTTTGGTATCCCACCATTCAAGTACCTTATTGTATTTCTCTTCAAACGACATCCCTTCCGCAAAGCGATAATCGGGACGCAAAATATCTCCCGAATCGATTAACCCGATTATTGCCCGTATAATTCTGTCTTTGTTTTTTTTACGTATCTCAATAATTTCATCGTCAAGCCCCGAGGGAAATCGCTGCATCCACTGTTCCACCTCTTCCTTATCAGGTTTACGCAATTGGAGTTTTCCGTTGTATTGCCTGAACAAATAGAGCATATCGCGGTAAAAATCAGAAGTAGCATTCCCGCCGCCGCCATGAACCGCACGCCACAACTGATAAAAGGGGCGGTTTTTTACATAAAGGCCTTTCAGGTTCAAATCTTTGTATTCTTCATCCTCATGGTTTAAATAGTCGAGAATACGGATAGCGGCGATGTCTTTGACTGTCAATACATTATAAATCCCCGGCTTAAAACTGTCGTTGTTAAAGTAATCCAACGCCTCGGGTCGGCTGTTCAGATAGCCCATTACCTCCTTGCGGATTTCTTTTTTTACAACGGTAAAATCATCGGACGTTGATTTTAATATCCGGTAGAGCCAATGGTTTTCTTTAAACAGTACGGAAAGCAGTTTTCTTGTTTCCCTCCCTAAATAGTGGATATTCACATCCTCTTTATCATAACGATGTTCCTCTTTATCAAGACGATTTATATAAAACATTGACAACTCCTTTCAACTATTTCCATTCATATCATTTTTTCACAAATATACGAAATCATATTCACAATAAAAACATATGAGAATAAAAAAATGTTAAATGAAAACCAAGTGATGTTCAAAAGTTAAAATTAAAGTTTTAAGGTTTTAAGGTTCAGAAGTTCAAGGGTCAGGAAGGGAATGATGCTCATGTCTTCCTGGTAATTCAGAGGACACTGAGCAGAATAACTTTTCAGGTCGCCGCTGGCCTTGCGGGATGAGACCTGAAAAGTTGAGCAAGAAAGAACGTGTAAACCACTTCAGGTGGATATAAATCACCAAAATGATATACAGAAAAGTTATTATATAGGAAAATGCCCTTGGAAATGCATGGAATATTTGACACAAAATCTTTTTTTTATTATCTTTGGCTTTCACTATTTACTACCATTATTAACATTTAGCACTTACGAATCAAAATGAAAAAACTTTTTACATTAATTCTGTTTTTCATTCCGGCAATCTTTTTTTACGGACAAAATCAGGCAAATATTTGGTATTTCGGATCATTTAGCGGATTGGATTTTAACAGCGGCAAACCCAAAGTAGTTTACGGACATACGTATAACCTTACCAATGTGGCCGTTCAATGCGATACAAACGGAAACATCCTGTTTTACTCGGACGGTACGGATATCATAAACAGAAATCACAGGGTAATGCTTAATGGCGACAGCGTTGCTTCTTATGACGGTTTGGCATCTCAAAGGGTATGGATTATTCAAAAACCCGAATCGGATAATTTGTATTATGTCTTTTTTGTAAGCGTTGGACAACAGGGCAACGGTACTTACGATTACGGGTTAACCTACAATATTGTTGATATGAACGGCGATAACGGGCTTGGTGAGGTTATAGAAAAGGATGTGCTTATACCCGCTGCCTATCATGCACAAAATAAATTGTTTGCCATAAAACATGCCAATAAAAGGGATGTGTGGATTATTACCTATTTAAGCGATGTAAACAAATATGCCTCTTTTTTATTGACACCTGACGGTATTAATCTGAATCCTGTAATAAGTGATGCATCCTATGCCGGAAACTCTAATCACGACGGAAGAGGTATTTTAAAAATCAGTTACAATAAAAAATATTTTGTATCAACCATAAGCTTACCCAACCAAGTTGAAATTGGCTATTTTAATGATACAACAGGCGCTTTAACTTTATTATATTATATTAATCAACCAAACCCCAATTCTCACCCATACCATCCTCTTGGGATTGAGTTTTCACCCGATTCAAAATATCTTTATGTGGCTTACCATGCAATATTTGATTCAGGTCCTTCAGAATTAGGCGTGTCGATTTATCAATACGATATGCAGTACGTAAATGATCATGTGCAATTCACAAATTCCGCGATTCCACTGGTTATCAATGGTTCCGGAATTGGTTTGCAACTTGCCCGTGACGGAAAAATTTATTGTTCTTCGAAATATTGTTCGGGCTTTAATTACTATAAATATGTAAGTGTTATTCATAAGCCCTGGGAACGGGGTGCTGCTGCCGACTATGAAAGAGATGTATTTTTTGAGGAAAGCGGTTTGTGTGAAGGATTGGTAAACATCCTTCCCGATTACCTCTATCGCTTTGAGTGGGAAGGCGAGTGCTCGGGGCCTTCCAATGCCATACGCTTTAAACCCAACTTTATGTTTCCCGATTCCATCCATTGGAACTTCGGCGACCCCGCTTCCGGTGCCGACAGTATCTCATATGAAATAAGCCCTGTGCACTATTTCAGCTCCGGCGGCGAGTTCGAGGTTTCCGCCGATGTGTGGTATCCGCCTGACAGCGCCAACCCCTGGGGAAGATACGAGCACACCTCACGGGTGGTTACCGTAAAACAGTCGCCTCAACCCGATTTGGGTTCCGACACCCTTATTTGCAACGGCGGAAGCATCGAACTCAACGGGGGTGCGGGTCAGGGCAGCTACCTCTGGAGTACCGGCGACTTTGGTATGAACGACAGCCTTGTAACCGTTTCCGATACAGGTACCTATTGGGTAAAAGTAAGTGCTCCCAACGGCTGTTCCACCACCGATACGGTACATGTGGGATGGCATCCGCCGGCACAGTTTGTTGAAGACAGTCTGGTAATTACACCCACCGCTTGTGGCGGAAGTTCAGGAAGCATCACTGGACTGATGGTGGATGGTGTGCCGCCTCTTATTTATGAGTGGCAGGATGCCGAAGGTAATCCGCTCGGCAACAGCCTGAATCTGTTTAACCTCGGTGTGGGTAACTATTTTCTGCTTGTTACCGACGGCAACGGATGTACCACCGTTTCGGATTCCTATACCGTTACCGATGCCGGTAATATTACCGTGGATACGGTTGCGGTTGAGGCACCGCACTGCGGTCAGAACAACGGCAGCATCACCATATCGGCTCATTCGGGTGCCACATCCTATTTGAACTACT